>CAZXYV010000041.1:0-10819 GCA_964645025.1 uncultured Dehalococcoidaceae bacterium
ATATCAAATACGTCAAGAACCCCAATTACTACCAAACAGGCAAACCGTACCTGGATGGGTTTGAATTCTACATGGTTACCGACCCGGTCACTTCCATAATGTCTTTTAAGAAGGGAGATGCGCAGGTACTCTTCGGTATCACCGCTATGGAAGCTAAGGACTTGGCCTCGGCGGGCTATGATATCGTCACTACGGATATTAAACCCATCGCGGTGCTGCTCCCTGACGGAATTAACAAAGACTCGCCCTGGGCCAACAAAAGCGTGCGTGAAGCCCTCGAGTACGCCATTGACAAGGCTGCATTGGCCAAATCAATAGGCATGGGGTACTATGATGCAGTTACCCAGTTTGCGGTCAAGGGCACGAGCTTCTATGTTCAGGATGCGGTAACGCGCAACTACGACCCGCAGAAGGCCAAAGACTTATTGACCGCCGCCGGATACCCAAACGGTTTCAAGACCAAGATTTACGCCAGTATATCCTGGGATAAGGACATTCTGGTCGCTATCCAGACGTATCTCAAAGCTATAGGCATTGATGCCGAGCTTGACCTGGCCGATAATGCCCGCATGACGGACATGCAAAATAACGGCTGGAAGAACGGCATCTTTGTTCCCACCATGCCAGTAATCCCCAACATCCGCAGCCTGACGTGGCGCCTCGCCGCAGGCACTCATGTAAGCATGTACCATGCCAGCGACTGGCAAGACAAGGTGAATGCGACCGTAGCGCAGCCCGATGCCCAGAAACAACTGGCGCAGTTTAAGGACCTGGTAAAGACATTGAATGACGAAGCCTCGTGTATCTCCTTGTGGACCAAACCGGACATTAGCGCCGTGGACAAGAGCGTCCAGGGTCTCAAATGGACTCAGGGAGGGCATCCCCGCTTCTATGAACCGCAGGATGCCTGGCTGAACAAGTAAATAACCTTTTACCCTACCGCTAAGGTGGGGTGCGGTCACAGCCGTTGACTGGATGCGCACCCCACCCTACTTTCATAGTTAACTCAGTTGCTTTGAATTAGATAAGGCCGATAACATATGATAAGATACTGTAATGCTCAACCTAAGAGACTTGAGGGCATCCAGCCTGGTCTTGATAATATTGTTATCCTCTTTAATAACATAAATCCTGCCTAGAATATGTAAATTGCCTAAACTGTTTGGATACGAATAACGAGAACACATATGACCACCTATTTAATCAGGCGGCTATTACAAGGTGTAGTGGTTCTTATCCTGGTCACCCTGTTTATTTTTTTAATCATGAGGCTGCTGCCCGGCGACCCCATTCAACTATTTGTGGGGCAGGGCGAAGCTTCAAAAGCTACCGCCGAAGAATTGATAAAAGCCAGACATGAATTCGGCCTTGACAAACCACTCCCCCTCCAGTACCTTGACTGGTTCGGGGGTGTTTTTCATGGCAAGCTGGGAAAATCCATTTTCTATCGTGACGACGTAGCCAGTATAGTCAAACATCGCCTCCCGGTAACCATACACCTGGGGGTTTTGTCAATGCTCATAAGTAGCGTTCTGGGCATCACTTTTGGTGTGATATGTGCTTTTAAACGGGGCAAGTGGATTGATAGCGCCCTTACGGTTCTGGCCAATATCGGGATTACGGTCCCTTCCTTCTGGGTAGGCATATTACTTATTTATTTATTATCTTTGAAGCTAAACCTGCTGCCTGTCTATGGATATACCTCACCTTTTACTAATTTCTGGCTAAGCACCCGCCAGATTATAATGCCGGTCGCCTGCCTTTCTCTCTTCCCAATAGCCTCCTTAACCCGGCAAACTCGCTCCAGCACCCTAGAGGTTACCAGGCAGGATTATATCCGCACGGCCTGGTCTAAAGGATTAACAGAGCGTGTTATTATCATAAGACACGCCATCAAGAATGCCCTGATTCCGGTTGTCACGCAGATAGGTATGCAGGTTAGCATAGTTTTTGGTGGTACGGTGCTTATTGAGACTGTTTTCAATATTTCGGGGATGGGTAAGCTCATGGCAGAAGCTGTTTTCGGACATGACTACCAGATAGTTCAATCCGGTATTTTAATCGTTGCTACCGTTGTAGTACTGGCAAACCTGTTAGTTGATATCTCTTATGGTTGGCTTGACCCCCGGATACGGTACAACTGAGGAGATGGAGATTCAGAAAGATATGGAACCGATATCAGAGCCCAATACTACTTTAGCTGCCTTGGGAGCGCCTCACTTAAACGAGTATCAGCGTGTAATCAAAGTTTTCTTGGGTCGTAAGCTGGCGGTAATCGGGCTGGTGATTATTGTAGCTCTTATATTGACGGCCATTTTCGCTCCCTGGCTGGCTCCGTATAATCCGTACAAGATGAGCCTTGATGAAAAGTTAATGCAACCATCTCGTGAACACCTTTTAGGCACGGACTCACTGGGCCGAGATACGTTGAGCCGCATAATCTACGGAACAAGGACATCCCTGGCGGTGGGTATTGGGGCCGTCGGTATTGCCGCCATTATCGGCCAATTTCTCGGGCTTTTGGCCGCCTATTTCGGCGGTATGGTCTACGCCATCATTATGAGATTCACAGATGCTTTGATGGCAATTCCCATGATTCTTGCTGCCTTGATTATATCGGTACTTTTAGGTGGTGGTTTGAGGAATGTGATTATAGCTCTTAGTGTAGGTATGATATCCGGCCAATGCCGCATGATGTGCGGACAGGCATTGAGTATTAAAGAAAATGACTACATACTGGCAGCACGTGCCTCCGCGGCCAGCAACCTCCGTGTCATGTTCAGACATATCTTCCCCAATGCTTTCCCACCCCTCCTAGTTATATCAACCATAGGGCTGGGAGCAGCCATTCTGGCGGAGGCCGGTTTAAGTTTTTTAGGCCTAGGGATAGCACCTCCCCAGCCGGCCTGGGGCGGCATGATAAGTGACGGCTACAAGTACCTCCTCACTAACCCCATTCTTTCTTTTGCCCCCGGGGCTGCGATAGCCCTGGTGGTATTCGGTTTTAATATGGTGGGAGATGGGCTTCGAGATGCGATTGACCCCAGACTGAGAGGCACGATTTAGAAAAATACAGAAAATATATTTGGTAGATTTGAGGAAATGTAATTGTGTTAATAAACTTACCTACGCCTAAAACAAAAGATAGCTTTGACGAAAAAAAGAGCCTGGCAAGTAAATTAGCTAAAACCAGTACAACATCCTTTCCAATTCGGCCTACAAGGGGATTCATCCCAAAGGTTACAAGATGCCGGCCATTATCGACGAGGCGATATGGGAGAAAGCCCAGAAAAAGCGCCGGGAGGCCCGGCATGTCAGAAAGACGGTCCGGCACTGGCTGCTGCAGGGGCGGTATTCGCTCGAGCGCCAGCCTGAAAGGTGTGAGTGCCGGCTTCGCGGCTAAAGCCGGCATTATCAGTGCTCTGATGGCGGAGAAAGGATTCACCGCCGCGCCCGACTTTCTGGAAGCGGAAAACAAGGAGAATTATTACGAGATATTCTGCGGCGGAGCCCGCGTTAAAGAGATGGCGCGCAAAGTAAAACCCGGGATTGATAAGGCCATGGCCCGGGAGCAGGGCTTTCCGCCGGCCGCCGTAGAAATCAAAACCGGCGCAGGCAAGGTATATTCCCGGCAGGTCGATTCCCCGTTCGGAACTCCGGGAAATCCGATGACTTTTGCCGATGTGGTTTTAAAGTTCAAGGAGTGCTGCCGGTTTTTAGTTAATCCTATACCGACGGAAAAACAGGAAAAAGTGATTCGGATGGTCGAAGAGCTGGAAAAAATGGAAGATGTCGGCCGGATTGTCCGCCTGCTGGGCTAGCATTACCGGCTATAAAATGCCCCTTAACCTCGGGTCGAGGGCATCTCTCAAGCCGTCGCCGACCAGGTTGAAAGCCAGCACGACCAGCATGATGCTTAGACCCGGCGCGAAGGAAAGCACCGGGTTCATGCTAAGGAAATGGTAGCCTTCGTTGACCATACTTCCCCAGGCGGCGCCCGGAGGGGCGATGCCGATACCGATATAGCTCAAGCCTGCTTCGATCAGAATGGCCATGCCCAGCTGTAGCGTTACCAGCACAATTAGCGGCGGCAGGCAGTTCGGCAGTATGTGCCGCAGCATGATGCGGGTATCCTTACTGCCCAGTGAATGGGCCGCCAGAATGAAGTCGGTGTTTTTCACAGAAAGGACCTGCCCGCGCATAAGACGACAGTAGGTAGGCACCAGGGAGACGCCGACGGCTATCATGATATTTTTCAGACCGCCCCCGAGTATCGCCGCGAAAACCAGGGCCAGTACCAGACCGGGGATTGCCATCAGGGCGTCGATACACCTCATGACGATGATGTCCAGCCAGCCGCCGAAATAGCCCGAAACCAGCCCCAGGGTCACGCCGAATAACGCGGCTACCCCTACCGCGACGACACCGACCATCAGCGAGGTCCTGGTCCCGTAAATCAGACGGCTCAACACGTCCCTCCCGATTTCATCAGTGCCCAGCCAGTGCTCGGCATTAGGATGCTGAAGTTGGCTTTTCAAGTCCTGCTGGTAGGGGTCGTACGGGGCCAAAAGCGGGGCGAAAATCGCGGTGATTATAAGCACCAGGATGATGACAAAGCCGAAGATCACCACCCACCGGCTAAAGAACACCCGCCGGAAGCGCTGGAACTCGCTGATATGCGCCGGTATTTCCAGGAAACTTACGTTTGCGGCGGGGCTGGCACCCGTTTTCTTAATCTTCATGTCTGCCTTATTGAGAGCGTATTCTGGGGTCGAGCAAGCCGTAGGAAATATCTACGGCGAGATTGACGAAAGAGATAATAATACCAATAATCAGCACCGCCGCCTGGACGACGACAAAGTCTTTGTCGAGAACGGCTTGCACCAGCAGACGGCCCATGCCGGGTACATTGAAGACCGTTTCCATGAGCACAGAACCTCCCGCCAGGTTCGGCAGCCCGAGGCCCAGCAGTGTGACTATTGGTATCAGGGCATTTTTCAATGCATGCTTGATGATTACCCCCCGCTCCGTCAGGCCCTTGGACCAGGCTGTCCGGACATAGTCTTGCCGCACTACCTCCAGCATCGCGGAGCGGGTCTGGCGCGTCATCAGGGCCAGGGTGGGCAGGCTGATACAGATTACCGGCATGATGATTTTCCTGGTGCTGAGCCAGAAATTGTCAAACGGGCTGGTATAGCCGTTGGTGGGGAGCCACCCCAGTGTGAGACTGAAGACGTAGATGCCCAGTATCCCCAGCCAGAAAATAGGCACGGCGACGGCCCCGTTGGATAAAACACTGATAACCTGGTCAAGGACCGAGCCCCGTCTGATGGCGCAAATAACGCCCCCCGTGACACCGATTATGGACGCGATGAGCAGCGCCAGGAAGGCGAGGTGAAAGGTAATTGGCAAACGCTGTTTTACCAGGCTGACAACATTTTCCCGGTATCTTAAAGACTTGCCGAAGTCACCTTTAAATGCATTCACTGCCCAGTGAAAATACTGTACGATGATGGGGCGGTCGAGCCACATTTCCTGCCTCATGGCGTCAACCTGTTCCTGGGTGGCGTCCAGACCGAGCATGGCGCGGACAGGGTCGCCGCCGGGTACCAGCTGTAGCAGGAGAAAAGAAATCAGCGATACGATGAAGACGACGATTACCGCCATGAACAGGCGGCGAATGATAAATGTACCCACTAATTATGCACCCTGGTTAAAATAACCGTTGACTAGATTTTTTGGCTAGCCATTGGGGCAGCGTAGCCCGATGGAAATGGGCTGGCCCCGGAAATTCAGGGCCAGCCCATTGCTTGCATTAGTTATTTGTCCTTATAGGTATCCCAGGGCGTCCAGTGCATGGACACATTGTTCCAAAGGTTATGAGTATTCTTCTGGATAGGTTGCGGCTGATATCGTGCCCAAATGAAGGTTATAAGGGCATATTTATCAACCAGGGCCTTCTGTAATTGCCAGGTCAGAGACTTCTGGGTATTGAAGTCTGTAGCAGCGCTTATCTTAGCAGCCAAATCGCTGATTTCCGTCGGAACATCTACGCTGACCATTCTCTTCGGCCAGGCAGCGGCGGTGAAGTTACGTACCATCTGGTAGGCCGTGTTCGGGTTCGGCGTGCATTCCCAGAGCCACGCGCCGTTCCAACCGGAATTGGAGAACATATCAACACGCTGCTGCGGCGTGATGATTTTCGCATCGGCTTTGATGCCTATGGCGGATAGGTATGCCTGGATAGAGGCTAACATGGTGTCGTATTGGGGCATACCGAAAATGCTGGTAGAGAAGCCGTTGGGGTAGCCCGCTTCAGTCATCAGCTGCTTTGCTTTAGCTACGTTATAAGGATAACCCTGGACATCCGGATTATAGCCCCACCGGGTGGAGATGTCCATCTGGTTGGTAGGCACCCACTGACCGTAGCCCATCGCCTGTGCGAATGCCTTACTATCTACGGAATAGATGGCTGCCTGCCGGACTTTTATATTGGCCCAGGGGGAGTCCGGGTGCCTGCTATCGCCTTCCAGGCCTCCAACCAGCGAAATATCGCCGCTATAAAAATCATATTTTCCTGAATTCTGCAGTTCTTGAATGACCGCAGGTGACTGTGAGTAAATAGTATCTTGTTCGCCGGCTTTAAATGCAGCTCCCAGGGTTACCTCGTCATTGATGACGGTGAACACTATCTTATCCAGATACGGCTTGCCCGGCTGCCAGTAGTTGGGGTTCTTTTCAAAAATTATTTTTACACCTTTTTGCCAGCTCACGAATTTAAAAGGCCCTGTGCCAACCGGGTTCTGCTCCGCCCAGGTCCGGCGCTCTTTATCCGTAGCGCCCGCTTTGTCAAAAGCCGTCGGCGACATCATCATGCCGCGGTTGCCGGCCAGGTGATAAATCAGCATACCGTCGGTATTCGCAAGATTGAGCTTGACGGTAGACGGGTCTATGACGTCGATTGTTTTTACTGAGGCAAGCTCGGTAACGTTTGCCGATTTGCACTGGTCGAGGTTCCACTTAACGGCCGCGGCATCGAAAGTCGTGCCATCGTGGAATTTGACGCCCTGGCGGATGGTAAGCGTCAGGCCGAGATTGTTGCTATCCCATTTCCAGCCTGTAGCTAACCACGGCTGCGGCTGGCCTGAGGCATCCAGGATGAGGAGGTTTTCTAGGCAGGTATCGCTGATAGGCGCCCAACCCGTAACATACTGCTGGGTGGCCGGGTTACCGATGGTGGGCATATCCTGGTCGTAACCAAAATTCAGCGTTCCGCCCATGGTGGGCTTGGGTGTGGCTGGAGTGGTCGTGACGGCGGTAGTGGTCGCCGGTTTGGTCGTGGCGGCCGGCGTCGTTGTCTTCGTCCCGCAGGCGATGGCCATCAGCGAGGCGATAACACACAGGCCCAGGGCAAGACAGATTGCTTTGATGAGTGTTCCTTTTTTCATTGTGCTCTTCTTTCCTTAATATTTATTTCCGCAAGATATCATAGATTATAAGTCTCTTTCAAGGCTTTTTCAATTTTATTTGATATATAGCCGTTAACGGGACGGGCCTACTTTTCCGGCTCTTTTCGCCATGCTTTCATCTCATTGTCTTCCACGTTTTAGCACAAACATGGAGTCGCTGTCAAATTTTAAAAAATTCATCCAAATGCGGTGGTTATTTTCCAGAAATGTAGCCTCGAACAGAGTCACCAAAAACAAGAACTCCCCCTTTGGGAAAAGGGGGAGAGAGGATGGATCAAAAACTCTCTCAGCGTTTTTTAAAGGTGAAACGTTGAAAGCTTTTTACAATGTTTGTCAATTTCGGAAGCATTTCCCAAAACATACTACAAACTCTTACTCGATAAGTAACATTTTGAGTTGTTGTTACCCAATGAGTGACCTCATTGCATGATTTATTAAGATGTATCTATCCTTTTATCTTTAAATGACATATCAATATCTGCATTATCATAACGGCAATTTCCAGCATAATGCTGGCTGCCATAGTAGGCAAAAATGCCCTGAAACGTATGATGTTTGACACTCTTGTCTGGGAAGCTAAAATGATCTCGGTACTGGGTCCAATCCGGGACGGCCAGGGTATTTTTGAGCAATAGCCTTTACCAGTGGATTGTCCAAGGCCATTAGATGACCTTTATCATAAACCAGCGTATCTCCGACTTTAAGGGTAGGGTGACGGATATCGCCTGTGCAGTGCATCCAATAAGGATAACTTGGGGTAGCAGGCGGCGCTCCGATGTGGACATGCAAATTGGAGCTGTGTGAGTGTTCAATTAAACGCCGGTGGAGTATATTGGGACATTGGTGTGATGCTACACTGGCTTGCGGGTGGACTCCAAAGTGGAACGCGCTGAAATCAAAAACTCCGTCTCCAAGGCGTTCGCGCATTGAAGACAAGAAACTTTTTAAAGCTGTTGCCTCTTCTCCTCCTTCAATTTTGATGATGCGATTGTTTTCAATCTCCAGCCGAATAGGCTTATTGAAATAGGGTGAAATGCCAATATAACGTGACCACCAGCTCAACATACAATCAAAAATAAAAATGCCGGAGGTTTTGGAAACATTTACAGGCGGATGTACCCATTCTGGCCAGGGCAAGTAATAGCCAGCCTCGTCTCTCCTTGACGAATATGGCATTCCGGGGACTCCAGCTATATTTGTGGGATTTTCTATTTTCCCTTCCAGATGCGTCCCGTTTTCATCAGTTAATGTCCATTTTAATCCTGCTTTAAAGGGTAGCGAGGCTTGATAGCGGATCTCACTTACTAGTTCATGGGGTGTCTGCGCCCAGGCAGTACAAAGAAGCGGAGTTGTAGTCGCGAAATTACGTACCATCTTAATTTTATGTTCAGCAATATAGGATCTGAAGGCTGTAATCTCTTCGGTAACTAAATTAAACGAGTGGTTAATAAGTATGTCACAGCCTGACATCGCACCCTTAACGACCGGGGGAAATCGCCAAGCATGGGGAACAGCCGGTTCATTAATCCAAAGGACTGATGCTTTTGCCCCTTTCGTTTCCACGGCATGTTGAATCCATGAAATTGCCTGTTCATCGACCATGTTGTCTCCGCCATGCAGACCATCAATATGGGCTAATAATAGCACCTCTTGTCCGGGCTGAAGTCGGGCGCAGTTTTCAAGCATATCATTTATAGCTATTGCCGCCTCTGTGGGAATCCCCACTTGGTTTGTCATAGTTTTATCTCCAGTATTTTCATATATTCTAGCATTATCAATGCGCTTTAAAAATCATACCCTGCCTTAACTCCCGGGTTTTATGCAACGCTTTTTACTAAAGATTAGCTGTGTTCTTTTCTTAATTTACTGGTTTCTCGAATATCTATTTCGTAGGTATCCGGATTAATAACGACTTTGTATACGTTTCTAGCCATTTCAAATGATACAAGCTCGTTCCTGACGTCCTTTTTCACTTCTTCAGGGTCTCTTGTTGCCGGTTTGCCAACACCCGCACCACCTCCGCTAAGGGTAACCAGATGGTCCCCGGGCTTTAACTCTAAAGGCAGATGCGGCTGTGTAATATCTATTCTTTTACCTTTTCTTATGATGTAGGCCTTATTCAAGGGCGTGGACTCGCCTCCCTGTTGCCCCTCAGCTTGAGTAGAGAATCCGCTCCATGGCCCCCCGATAAAATTACATTTACCGCCCTCATTAACACCTTCCCAGATTATCCCCGGAGAGCCGCGCCATTTGCCCGCGCCATGTGAGTCAGTCCTGAACTCATATTGATTTACATCCCAGGGGAATCTGGCCATTTCTTCCTCGGCGTCAGTTTTGCCGACCACCCCCAGTGTGCCCATATCGCAAACACACTGGTACCCGTCGTGTCCCGTCACAGCCCCAGCTCCGGCGGCAGAGCAGAAAGAAGTGTAAACATATATTTGGTTCGTTTGTTCATCATTTCCCACTATCAACGGAGAAACTAATCTAGAATAGGGTGTGATTGCTCTCTCAGGTATTGCCTGCGATAGTAAAGACAGTACGGTCTCGATAACTAGGCTGCCGGTGACAGCAGGAGCACCTGCTACCAGCGCGCCAGGCTTACAGTCCACGATGGTCCCTTTTCTGGTGACTACGTGAACCGGTCTCATACTGCCTTCGTTGTGATAGGCGGCGAGATCTTTTCCTAAAAACAGAAATGTTGTGCACAGTACATTGCTTAGAGTCTGCTGATAGTAGGAGTTAATCATTCCAGCGACCTGGTCATCTGTCTGGGAAAAGTCAAAGGTCAACTCGCCGTTGTTGATTGTTAGCGTGCATCTTACGTGTATCGGACGCCCCATCGTAGAACCGTCGTCATCGGTTTTAACCTCGGCCGAATAGGTTCCCTCGGGCCATGTAGCAATTTCCGACCTGACGGCTTTCTCGGTTCTCTCAATCATTTCTTCCACGCTTGAAAGAACCGTCTCCTTGCCATATTTATCCAGCAGCTCCATCATCCGCTGCTCGGCGACGGTGGTGCTTCCCATCAGAGAAGCCATTTCCCTCCGCATCATATCGGGCAAACGGTTATTGGCCAGAATCAGTTCTAGCACATCCTCCCGGTACTGATTATTTTCAGCGATTTTGATTAATGGTATATTCAAACCTTCCGCGATGGAATCGAAAGCCAGGAAGTGGCTGCCTGCCTGCGCTCCACCGGAATCGGCGACATGCGTACCCATGCAGGTAAAAAATACAAGCTCGTCATGATAGAACACCGGACGGATGAATACCCAGTCGGGCAGATGCACGGCTCCGTCCAGGGGGTAGTTGGTCAGATAGGTATCTCCCGGCCTGATACGCCCGGC
>CAZXYV010000042.1:0-10714 GCA_964645025.1 uncultured Dehalococcoidaceae bacterium
TAAGATATACTTAGTCCCAGTCCCGTACCCTTACCCACGTCCTTGGTCGTGAAAAAGGGGTCGAAGATACGGCCAAGGTGCTGCGGCGCAATTCCCGGGCCGCTATCAGAAAATGACACCTTGATGGCATCACCAACCCTTTCACTGGTGATTTTAAGCCTCCCCTTACCGCTGGTATCCGCCATGGCTTGCTCGGCGTTCAGGATGATGTTGATAAAGACCTGCTGCATCTGGAAATAGTCTACCAGTACCTCTGGCAGGTCAGGGTCCAGTCCCTTTTCAATCGTAATACCGGTTACGGTATGCTCATAGGTACGCAGCTTTAACACGTCCTCCACGACCCTGTTAATCTGGGTGTATTTCACACGGCGCCGAAGACGCGGCTGATAAAGACTGATAATAAGGATATTGTATTTAACCCCGGCGAGTGTCTTACAAAAACACGATATATCGCAAAATGGCTGAGTACTTCTCAACTCGTTTCAAATTGATTATTGGCGCTAGACCACAGTTTTTCTGACATTTATTCCCCCTTTTTTACGATATTATATCTGGTATCGTTTTTGGAGGGCAGGGTCTTTTCATTTCCTTGACAATACAAAGGCATTATTATAGATTTTATGCTAGTTGTAACGCTGTCAGGAGGAAGTGATAGTGGTTAATGAAAACCGGGATATCGTACTATTTGCCGCTGGTGATATAGGTCCCGATAGAGCTGAACCTGGTTCGATATTCCGGCACGTTACCAACACCATTAAGCAAGGTGATATAGCTTTTGTCCAACTTGAGGTCAATCTCTCTAACAGAGGCGCTGGGCTAAGAGAAAACGCACGTGACCCCAAAATAGCGGCCGCCATTAAACAGGCTGGTTTTAACGTAGTTTCTTTCGCTGGTAATCACTGCCTGGACGCCGGTGTTGATGCCTTTTTAGATACCATTGATAACTTAAAGCAGCAGCATCTCTTTGTCCTGGGCGTCGGAAAAAACATTAAGGAAGCTAGAAAGCCCGCCATTATTGAATGTAAGGGTACCCGAATAGCCTTTCTGGCCTACAATTCTATTTTAAAGGAAGGATATTGGGCCGAGGCTAACAGACCGGGCTGTGCTCCTCTCAGAGCCTGGACGTTGTATGAGCCGGTAGATCCTCCTCAACCCGGCACGCCGGCCCGGGCACACACTTTCGCCTACAGGGATGACCTGGAAGCAATGGTAGAGGACGTTAAAAGTGCCAAATTACAGAGCGATGTTGTGGTTGTCTCAATGCATGCCGGTATACATCTTACTCCCGCCGTCATCGCTGAATATCAGAGGGATATAGCCCATGCAGCGATCGATGCCGGGGCCGATCTGATACTTCAACATCACGCCCACATACTCAAAGGTGTCGAGGTCTATTCCGGTAAGGTTATCTTTTACAGCCTCTGTAATTTTGCGCTAGAGTTGTTCTTTATGACCGCAGAGTTCACATCTCGCCCCAGTTTCAGGGAAAAGGCTAAAGGACTTAACCCTGAATGGCATCCGCCATACTCCGGCTATCCCGGCTTCCCTTTCCCCCCCGATTCCAGGAAAACTATTCTGGTCAAATGCGTCATCTCTGGTAAGAATATAAAAAAGGTATCTTTTCTCCCGACCATTATCAACAACAAAGCGGAGCCGGAAATTTTAACCTCCGAGGACGAGCGTTTTGCTGAAATAGTAAAATACATGAGAGACATCACATCGGATCAGGGCCTGGATACGATATATACCGTAGAAGGCAACGAAGTTGAGGTCGTCACTCAATAACATCCCGTGAACCATGTAAATACAGCCGCTAAAGCGGTGGTGAATTCACAAGCTTGTATTTCAACCGCAATGTCTTAACGGCTTCTGTTCAAGAAGATAAGTTCTTCGGCAAAAAAACTAATAGAGGAGGTATTGATGACATCACAAGAACTTGAAAAGAAAGTGGCAACCCTGGAAAAAAGGCTTCAGGCGTTGGAGGATGCTGAAGAAATAAAAAAAATGCACACGGAATACATCTATAACCTGAGCAACTGGCAATTTGATGAGATGGCGGAGTGCTTTACCAAGGATGCCGATGAAGAGATACATCAAGGCCACAGACATAAGGGCAAAGCGGAAATAAAGGAGAAGGTGTTCGATGAATTCAAGAAACACCCTCCACAGAAAGGCGGGCATATGCTGGTGCAGCCCGTCATCACTGTTGACGGAGACAAGGCTGAGGGCCACTGGATAATGTATCGCCTCAACTATTATTTCAAGGGGCCATCGGGACAGACAATCAATATGTTCGGGCCGTCAATACAACGAAGATATGATTGTGAATATGCGAAAGAAGACGGTAAATGGAAGTTCAGTAAACTGAAATTCATATCACCCTGGCCCGAACCCGACCCTAGATATGAAAAGGGTTAACCTTTTAGTATCACGCGGAAATATGTATCTTGCCGTAAATATCCGCCGATAAACGGGCAAGAAAGAATATATTTAATCAGACATAGAAAAAATATAGAAGAGCTTAAATGGAGATACCAGGGCAAGTGCTGAAATATATATAAATTCATTCTGCCCAAGCACATCTTGACGAGCTTATTTGTTCATAATCCGTAAGGAAGAAAGGTGGATTCATCATGGACTTAAAAGAGTTGGAAAAAAGATTACAGGTAGTGGAAGATACCCTGGAAATAGACAAGCTTGAAAAAATATACGGCTATTATCTGGATAACGGACAGATGCAAAAAGTGGTTGACCTCTTTTCGGATAATGCTGAGTCTATTGAGATAGGTGACCGCGGTGTTTTCAAGGGAAAGGAAGGCATCCGAAGGTTCTTTCTCGGATATCTGGGAAGAGGAGAAAGCGGGGACCTTCGAGAGTTGCCGCCGGGGAAACTGGCGTTTCACATGCAGCACCAGGGCGTCATCACCGTAAAACCGGATGGCAAAACAGCCAGCGGGAGATGGTACCTGGTTATGATTCAGGCCAGGCCCCTGAAACCCGGAGGAAAACCCAGGTCAATCCTGGGACACGGGGTATATGAAAACGAGTTTATCAAAGAAGACGGTGTTTGGAAGTTTAAGAAAATGTTCATGAGTCTTCATTATCGTTCACCGATCAGTGAAGGCTGGGCCGAGCTACCCAATATGGCCATCGGGAGGGCGCAAGGGCGGGACGCCGAGCCCACCTTTTATCATCCCTATCCCGAAATGAAGATGCTTGCATTTCACTGGAAACACCCTGTAACCGGCAAATAAATAATCAGAGCGCTACTTCGCTTTTAGGGATTCCCCGGGAGCGCCATGAGTGCGAGCCAGAGGTGTATTTAATAGTACTTATAGAATAGCTTTTACGTTTCCTGGTATTAATCGGTCATTCAGGAGGTTTATCATGACTCTAAAGCAACTTGAGAATAAGGTACAAGCCCTTACGGAAGCTTTAAAGGCGGCTGAAAAGAAAATCAAGACCCTGGAGGATGCGGAAGAAATCAGGGACCTGCAAGCGAACTATATCTACTGGCTCAGTAACCGCGAGTGGGAGAAGGTTGTAGACTGCTTTGCAGAAAACAGCGTGGTAAAGATAGAATCAACGCCAAAACGGCAGGGTAAAACCGAGATTGCGGATATGTTCAGAAGTCTAACGACAAACTATGATTATTTTCAGGAAGGAGGCCGTATTCTGGCCCAGCCGGTCATTTCCGTAAACGGCAACAAGGCCAAAGGCTACTGGACTATGTCCCAGTTCCGCTTTAACTTTACGACGAGTTCCCAGACAATAAGCCTCTTCGGCCCCGGTTTACAGGGGAGGTACGATGTAAAATATATCAAGGAAGACGGTAAATGGAAATTCGCTGATATGAAATATACCCGGCCCTGGCCGGAAAACCCCACCTACGGAGCCTTGAGAAGTGGCAAGCAAGGCACCGGTAGAAAAATAAAGAACACCGGTCCCAGTAACAAATAAGGAGGTTGGAACTCTTTATCAGCGACGCCGCCATCATTATTTGGTTAACTGATGGGCCGGATATGGCCCGCCATAAGCAAAAAATGTAGCATGAGATAATAGCAAGCCCCTCTCCTGAGGAGAGGGGCTTGCTATTTGTATTTACGGCCAGCTGAGGTTACTTATCAAGCCAGGTATCACCAGCCATGTCTAGAACATTGGCAGTAGTTAACCAGCCTATATTCTTGACCTCAGGGTATGCAGCCCACATGCTCGGCTTGCTATAAAAGCAGATAACGGTACAATATTCATCAATCATCATCTTATTTATTTGCTGTATTTCTTTTATTACCTTGTCCTGGTCAGGGTCAGAAAGCATTTGTTTCACCAGGGACTCAACAGCTTCAGGATGGGCCAGTGACACGTAATTTGTGCCCAGAGTGGTAAAGTTTCTCTTGATAGTGTTGAGGGGCGAGTAGTTAACTCCCATCGTAGCCCTCATTGCTACCAGACCGTTCTCCCATCCTTTAGTCTGGATCTCGGTGTTTTTGGCCATGGTTGTACCCACCAGTTCGGCTTTGATACCGACCTTGGCCAGATTCTCCTGCGCCGCAAGACAGAGAGCCGCAATATCAGATTGTTCTGTCTCGTAGTAAATCTTGGTATCAAATCCATTCGCGTACGGGAGATGTTCTGATTCAAGATGGTGCTGTTTTTAGCGAGAAGGTAAAACTTCGACCTCACCATTATTGGATGCTGAATGATAGTTTATACCCTTTTATTCTTCCACCTGCCCTGCCAGAAATACGTTATATAAGCGATTGCACTCACCATAATACCAATTACTATTGCCCACCGAATGCCATACGCGCCCAGGTTTGTAAACCGCGATAGAAAGAATGCTAGGGGCAATTGCACTATCCAAAGTGTTACCATACTGATAATCATCGGTGGCATAGTGTCGCCGGAACCTGAGATACAGTTCTGCATTAAATAGACAATCGACATCCCTGAGTAACCGGCTATGGCTATTCTTAAGAAAATACTTCCTAGCCTTACAAGATTGGGTTCATTGCTGAAAAGGCTAATTATTTTCTCAGACCATATTAGTAATACTGCCGAAAAAATTATCATAATACCTACCGCTAATCCTGTGGCCATCCAGCCACTTCTGCTTGCTTGTTTTTGTTGGCCTGCTCCCAGGTTTTGTCCTACCAGCACACCGGCACCACCACCCAACCCCATATTAGGCGTGTTTATAAACATCTCTATTCTGGAGATCAGGCTGTGAGCGGCTAAAGCCACGGTACCAAAGGGAATCATAAACCACGTCAAGATAAGGTCACCGAAAGCTTTTCCTAGTCCCGCAACGGAAGAAGGAACGCCGATCTTCATTATGCGCCACATGATTTTAAAGTCAGGACGGAAGTCTCTAAAGTTTAAATGCAGGCGAGTCTGTCCGGTAAAGAGGATCCATAGACAGATGGACATTCCCAGGCCAGTAGCAAGGATATAAGTAATGGCTGCACCTGTGACACCCAGCCTTGGAAATATCCACCAGCCCAGGATCAGAAAGGGGCAAATGGCTGCATTTACGAACCTGATGAAGACGGCTACTTTCATCGGAGTTACTGTGTCTCCCGAGGCCTGCATGAGGGAAAAAGACGTTATCCAGAAAGCCTCAGTCCACCATCCGGTTAATACGATACGCAAGTATGTCACACCTTCAGCTATAGCATCAGCCTCGAGGTTAAAAAGGTTGAATATTTGCTTAGTAAACAGGATACCTATTAGGGCCACAATTACACCATATATAGCACTAATAACTAGAGCTTGGCTGGCTATATGATTAGCCATAGCATCATCACCCGCACCAATAAAGCGAGCCACCATGGCCTTTTCGCCCATGCTAAGGCCTGATTTCATCGTCACCACTAGTGCTACAATGAAACCGCCAACACCCACTCCTGCAATAGAAGATGCCCCCAGCTTCCCAAGCCATATCATTTCAAGGATTTGATTCACTGACCAAAGTGCGCCGAGTACGATTATTGGCCAAGATATCATTAATATGTTCTGAAAAATATTTCCTTTTGTCCAGTCATTACTCAAGTTAGCCCTGTTCCCTGGAGAACCATTCTATTCTCCAATATATTATTAATTCTTTTCACTAAAATCCGCAGCAGAATAATAGGCAGGCCAGAAGAAATTACTATCTAGTAATTATAATCTGATAAATACTAGGGCTCAACTTTTTGACTGATTGTCGACCTAAATATAAGATTGCAGAAGGAAATTGTTTCAGGGGTAGTTCGATCCTCTTGTTTTTGTTTTCTTGTGGGAATACACTCAGTTTCGTCGGCATAGTGCCAGGAATTATCGTCCGCCAGCTCCTGAGGCAATTTTAACCATGGTAACTACTTAACAACTGGTACAACTTCTGGGGGCACACCGTATTTAAGTTAAGGATTTGATGAACTCTCCTACCAGAGTAAGTGTCGAATCTTTAATACCGCTAGGCGTCTCTATTCCAAGAAGATGCATGTTGAACTCCATTATGTCTAAGCCAGATATCTCGAACCTTCCCTGGCAGCACTCGCCGGCGATAATGTTGGCAATGTCCAGCAGGTTTTGTTTACTGATTCCCTGCCTATCCATGTAACGCGCGGCATAAGTACTGTTATACGACCCGACATCCAGGTCCAGGCTGATGTATACGTAAGGACTGGTAATTTTCTCACGCAAGAATCGGGCAAGCGTATCAATGTATTGCCCGTCAAACTGCCATCGCGGAAAAAAACTGCAGCCGCGTTCTTCAAACTCAAGATAACGCCTCTGAAAAACGTCTCCGGCGGGGTCGGTTTCATGGTTCGGGTAATCGGATACCCCGACAAAGAGAAGATTACCAGGAAGGACCTTTCCTTCATCCATAAGGTAGCCCCAGAAGTTGCCGCAGCAAAACTGGTCATTAAATCCAACCGGGGTATTCAGGGGAGTGAAAGGTGTGCCGGGCACAAGCTCCTGGTTGTCTCCAGGGGCTCCGGCAAGTCTTACCGATAACGGGATGGCATCGAAGTGCTGATCAAGCACAACCACGCCGAGCATCTCCGGGCCATATCTTTCTGCCAGGGCTGAGATAACACCAGCCGTGGCTGAGTGGTCGATGCCTATCATGATGGGTATTTCAGGCAATACGCTTTCTGTGATAAAACTCTGTAGCTGCTTGACGATTTTAAAAAGACCGTCGCTATCGTAGAAATCCCCCATGTTTTTAGCGGTTACCAGAGGCAAGTCAGATTGTTTTGGCCTCGGCCAGAGCCAGGAGGGAACTGGAAACCTGCCGATAGGCTGTATATTGCGCTCCTCTAAAATACCAGCCATGCTTTCGGTCACCGCACCGTACGGATCCGGGCATGCCGTAAGCCAGTCCAATTCTCTGGTATCAGCTGTCATCCAGGCATGCTTTAGTTGAAGACTCAAGGGGTCGTCAACCGGGTCCAGCGCCACGCCGAATAGCTTTTTGGGGCTTTGGGATATAAGCATTTTGTTCAGTTCTTTCATCAACGAATTCAATCAAGTCTTTTACCTGCCCCTTCTCTTCACCAAGCACCTTCTGAAAGATTTCCTGGCAATAAGGACAGCCTGTAATCAGTAAATCCGCTCCCGTTTCCTTAAATTCCTTTATTCGTTTCCTGGCGTTCTCTTCGGGAAAGCCGGGGAAATAATTACCTACCGCCCTGGCGCCACAGCAAAAGGAGTCCTCCCTGTTTCTTTCCATCTCCACCAGCTCAACCCCATCCAGGGAGGAAAGCACTTCTCTGGGAGCACCGTAAATTCCCAATCTTCTTCCCAGAGAACAGGGGTCATGGTAGCTGACCTTTACCTTGCCGGTATTTTTGCTTTTCAGCTTGCTTTCCCTGAAGGCGTCGGCTAAAAGCTGGCTGAAATGCTGGCTCTTGAGGCTGGTATAACCGGGAACAAACTCAGGATACCTGTTTACAATAAACTCCTGACAATGTGGATTAATGAAGACAAACCGTTTGTCCTTGTAAGCCTTCATCTTTTCCCAGTTGGCTTTAACCAGTGGCTCCAATTGCTCCCAGAAACCGTAGTCATAGAGCGTTGAACCGCAGCATCCTTCTTCAGAGAATATTGAAACCGGATTGCCGATCTTTGCCAGCAACCTCACGGCAGACTTATAGATTCGGTTCTGGACACCGGTATGGAAGCACTCGGCAAAAATAATAGTATCGGCTGTATCGCTTTTTATCTTATCAGGAATCTTGAGACTGCTCTTATCACCAAAGTCTCCCTTTTTCTTGACCTCATCGTAGATCTGTCTGGCTCTTCCCCCGGGAACCAGCCCTTTTTTAACGACTTCATGTCTTAGCAGCCGGATGATATCCAGACCGTCGTAACGCGTACACAGGTCGGTACAGGCTCCACAGCTGGAACAGGTAAATGCCAGCTCTGCGAGAGAGCTATTATAGTCCAGTTGTCCATCCACCAGAGATTTGATAACGTACATGAAACCGCCGCAGCAGAAGGCAAAACAACGGTCATGAGAATAGATCGGACATAGCGTGTGCTCATGCGGCCACCCTGAGGTAGTGCAATTGGCGCACTTAAGGCAAGCGGTTACTGTTCCCCGTACATCTTTCAACTCAGTCGATAATTTCATAGTTCTTCGCTCTCCTGAAATATTCCGATGCCCCTATTAAGAATGTTGTTGGGGTCCAGCGCTTTTTTAATTCTCCCCAGTACGTCGGCATAACTTCCCGTGAGATCCAGATAATTGCCCAGATAAGCCTTGTGCCGCAGCGGGATAGCCCCGTACCTTTCCAGCGCTACATTTGTCATTTCCCCAAACATATTAAGTACTTTCTGTACCGCCTCCTGATCTTTGCGTGGTACCATCAACACAATGCGGAACATTATCGAGCGCCCGAAGTCGAAGGGGTGAACGTAGTAGTTCAGCGGTCGTCCCGTCGTTGCCCATACCTTTTCCACCGCCCATTTCTCCAGGTTTTTCACAGCCTCGGCCTCGGCCATGATTACCCACATTGCCATCCACACCCCGGTCAGCCCTCCCCCCGGCGCCCCGGGCCGAATACCACGGACTCTGCGGTTGGGATGATATTCTCCGAATATTTGACCCCACTGGCCAGCCGTATTCGGATTCTTTTCAATATCTTTGGGTGTAAGGATTCTACCCCCGTATTTCCTGGCAACCTTTTCGATCACTTTCTCATGGGCAACCATTGTTTCTTCATAGCCCGATAGTAAAGTGGTTACTGTACTGTAAGGAATACCCTCGGGCGCTTTCCTGGGGTCAGCCATGGCCAGGGACGGGTCACCCCTGGTCCAACCGCCCATGTGGTAGTTCCAGATTATCGTATGCTCGGGGATGTTGTTATTAGTAATGTCTTTAACAAAATCAAGGGCGGCCGGGAAGTTATCAAAGGCCGCTACGTTGACCCGGTTAGCCTCATTAATCGGGTAAATTGTCACAGAGGCCTTAGTGACTATCCCCATAGTGGCATAGGCGTAGCAAAATATTCCGGACAGGTCGGGGTATGGACCATATCTGAGGCCGCTGCCGCCATGAGGAAAATGTGAGGAACCGGTATTGAAAATAGTCCCGTCCGCCAGGACAACTTCAAGGTCTACGATGGGATCAAGGCGCTTGGTAACGAGGCTCTGCGATGGTCTCATTAGATAGGTACCGATAGCAGAACCACCGCCTGGTCCCGTAGGCATAGGGCATCTAAATCCCTTCTTGGCTAATGCTACCGCAAACTGGTCGAAGGTGACACCGGGTTCAATAATGGCATACCCAGAGTCGGTATTTATCTCGAATATCTTGTCCATGCGTCTAAGGTCCATAACAATGCCGCCCTCCGAAGGTACACCGTATCCGGCGATGTTAACCCCTCGACCGAAAGCGGCTACAGGAATCTTATGTTTGTTGGCGAGCTTCAGAATCGCTATTACGTCCTCCCTGGTTTCGGGAAGAACCACCCAATTTGGCTTGCGAAAAGGTACAAAACTGGAGTCAGAGGCATAGGCTACTAAAACCACATCATCATCCTTCACTTTATCTGCCCCTATGGCATCCCTGAGCTCTTCTAAAATAATGTCCCTTTCCTTCTTATCTTGTTTTGTTAACGTTACCATAAACCCCTCCTTTAATTGCCGTCAGCTATCAAACCTTCTTTCTATCTTCTTTGAGTAATTATATCACGCACTGTAAAGTGCTTATATGCATCCAGAAATCAGCGATTAAGAATAATATAGCTAAAAAAATCAGCACGGGTGGTGGAATGTTCTCGTCCTGCTTGAATTGTCCGGCTCTTTTCCGAAGGAGACGGTACCAGTTAGAGGCAAAACAACTGATGGGGTATCAGTTCTGCTTATTGAACCCCTGACCTGCCATATAGCTCTATTTTCCCTACATTTAGGATTTTTCAATGCATTCAATAAGGGCGTTTAATTACCAATATTCACAACTAGAGTATCCTACTGTATTCGTTAAAACTTAACGTTGGAGTCTATCAGACTCAATTTGTACTCTTATGTGAACGATATTTCCGCTTATGTGTACCTTATTTTATTGTTTCGTGCGCTTAAGAAAGGCTAATTATACCTTATCTCGCCACTTTAATACTATAAAGACAGTTTATGCATAAGAACTGTACCAAAGTGATTATTATAAAAACTTCGAATTTGAAATCGCTTTTTATTGGACGGGGAGATAGAGTAGAGTCGAACTCCA
>CAZXYV010000043.1:0-10669 GCA_964645025.1 uncultured Dehalococcoidaceae bacterium
TCATTATGCCGTAACGGTAAGGCATCGTCAAACCTTTTAGCGACCGCTTCCTGTAATCAGGGGGTGAAAAAGTCGTATCACTGCTGGTCCTAAGATGGGGTACACCTCAATTGACGGAGAGTCTAATATAAGAAGCGGTAAAATTACCGGGGGCAGGTGATATATCCCGGTTTTCCGGCGAACATGAAGGCGGCAAGCGGTGCGTCAAGGATAAACTGACTTTGACTGGCGGCTGATATAGCCATACATAACCAACCCATGCTATCTAATGGTTGCTTTAGAAAAAGTGCGGTGCCCCCGGCACCTTTTAATAGGGCCAGCCTGCGTAATAGCTCAATATCCTGAGTACTACAGAACCCTAACAACATGATTATGCCAATTTTGGGATTATCCATGCGAATTTGTTCAAATTCTTTGATGATAGCTATATCAAGTTTCTTGATATTCACTAAAACCACATCGGGAGAATGTTTCAAGATAGCCGACCTCAGAGCACGGATATCGCGACTGCTTAAGACCCCCAATAATTCTATGGGTGCTTTTAATTGAAGGACAGCCCTACATAAGTCAAGATATATCTCATCCTCTTCCACCACGTAGAGCCTCACCGTATCTTGTTTTGTCTGCGCCATCCTCGTGTTGTCTTCCTCATTTCCTTTAACGAATTTATTTTAAATTCTTGGTTCCTTCTAATTAAGCGAGTCTGAAATGCCCAGCAATGCATCAACAAGGTTGGGATCAAACTGGGCACCAGAGCACCGGCTAATTTCATCAAGTGCGTCTTTAGATGAAATAGCCCCGGAATAGGTTCTATGATGAATCATGGTATCGTAGGCATCGGCGATATTAATAATTCTAGAGCGAAGAGGGATATTCGTTCCGCCTAACCCGCTAGGATAACCGGTCCCATCGTATCTCTCGTGGTGGTGCTTGATAATCGGTGTCAGTTTTCTGAATTCTGCTACTTGTGCGACCAGCCTGGCACCCTCCAGAGGATGATTCTTCACGATTTCCCATTCATCTCTTGTTAATTTACCTGGCTTTGATAATATTGAGTCCGGGACTCTAGCTTTGCCAACATCATGCAATACCGCCGCGGTACGTAGCTCTGATAATTCCTCGACTGACAGCCCCATCGTCTTTCCAAGCAGCTCAGATATAATGGACACATTTATGGCATGACCGAGTGTGAAAGGTTCTTTCGCTTCCACAAGGTGTACCAGAGAGTACACTTGTTGTGCTTCTCTAGGAGTCTGGGATGTTACTCCTTTGGCCAGGTTGGATACCAGTACCGACTTGTTTTTATTACTTTTCTTAGCGTAGTAAAGAGCCGAATCGGCTAAAAACATCAGATTCTGAGCCGTCACGGCTGCTTGAGGGAACTGAGCAATCCCGGCGCTAAGCCCGAGCAGGGATTGGGCATTACCGGACTGTACACTAGGCATTTCTAATAACGATGACCTCACACGGTCCACGAGTCTCTGAGCTCTTTGAGCACGGGTTGCCGGGAAAATAATACTGAACTCATCACCACCATATCGACAGGCGACATCCGTCTTCCTCAACCCTAACTTCAGCACACGAGCAAAGTCCTGCAGAACACGGTCACCGCTTTGATGGCCAAACTTATCGTTATAATCCTTGAATCCGTCCAGGTCCATCATTACCAGGCTAAAAGGGTGCCCATATCGCTGGCTGCGGTAAATCTCGGTCTCCAACGCTTCTTCCAGATAACGGCGATTGTAGAGCCCGGTTAGTTCGTCAATCATGGATAACTGGCCCATTTTCTCAAGAAGTTGCGCATGTTCAATGGCAGCACCGATATGGAAACCGAGCGTTTCCAGCAGGCGGTTGTCCTCGGCTGAGAATTCTCTCTTGGTTTGAGCGCCAGCCGTAATTATCCCTATAATCCGGTCTCTCGACTTAAGGGGGATGCTAATTAAAGTCCCTATATTTTCAGATTCGAGTGTTCCTCCCTGATAGTCAACCGTGGACAATTCATGGAGTACATCTTGTGAAGTAATCACACGTCTCGTTTCAATCGCCTTAGCCGCAATTCTCTCTGTAAGGTGAATCCTGCTCATGGCTTTTCTTAATTTATCATGGCCCTCGGTATAAGAGGAAAGTGTTAAGGTGGTGTCTTCGTCAAGCAGGTACAAGGTACCAAAATCCAGATTATCAGCTTCAAGAATAGTGTTAACCGCTGTCTTTTTTAAGGTACCTAACTTACTGGACCTGGACATGGATCGCACGGCTCTATCTAGGATTGAGAAATTCCTGATGTATCGTTCTGATGGGTCCTCTATCTGCTTTTGGTCACTTTTCCGTCTGGCAAGCTGTTGACAGCTTTCGCCTCTGTTACCTTTCAGCCGTTCTTTGTTTTTGTCTAACACTTTTATCCCCTCCTGCCTCCCCGGTGGTTTTTAAAGTCTTCTTAAGTAGAGGTGCAATCATAGTCCCGGACTCGATGCTGCGGGCTATGAAGGCGGATACATCCTTTCTCGTAAATCTAATGCTTCTTTTAGGTCCAATTCGGCATGATTTCAATTGATTTTGCTTTTCCCAGCGTCTGATAGTGACCGGATGAACACGTAGAAAATTGGCTACTTCATCGATTGTTAGCATGTCATCGGGCAATTTCCCGCTATGGTGTTTCAATTGCATCCTTATCGTTTCCTTATCATGCATACGCATACTTGAGCATTCGTTACTATCGTAACTAGCTTTCAATCCAGTGCAATGGATACCAACTCCCATTCTGTATAAATGTTATTATGCAATCTATATAAGGGTTATCATGCAAATTCTGTTCTATTGCAAAGTATTAACCGCAATGCAGAACATGAATGACCAAAACCGGGCCCACCGTTCGGCCGACAAGAAGGTGCAGTAAAGGTCAACCAATT
The DNA here is from genome assembly GCA_964645025.1 of uncultured Dehalococcoidaceae bacterium. GTDB lineage: Bacteria > Chloroflexota > Dehalococcoidia > Dehalococcoidales > RBG-16-60-22 > Fen-1077. The sequence continues at coordinate 2,907 of CAZXYV010000043.1, forward strand.
ACAGATATAGTTTCGCCGTCCGGCAGGAATTATGCGAGAACTGAGCAGAACGGAATGTGAGAAATTGTGTCAAGTAACCGGGAAGAGGCTATTTATGAAAAAATATGGGTATCTAAGCGCTGTTTCAGTAATTTATCCTCTTTGGCGATATGCTGTTCTATCAAGTCACATATTTTATTGACTGCTTCAATAATATTCAAAGAATAAATAATTAACTCTGCTTGACTAATTTTATTATAAACAGCATTTTCGGCTAAACGTATCGCCATGTCTATTTGTTCCAGAATTTTCTGGTGTTCCCTCAAGATTTCTTCTGTCGAACTGCTACCAAGAAAAATTCGATCGTCTAACTCAACTTGACGTTGAATAGCTTCCCTGAAGTCATATAGCGACCAATGATAAAGCACGATTCGGTCCTTCAACGGGGTTAATTTGGCTATGCCCTGGTTTGACTGCAAAGATAGAGTACTTAGTGCTTGTGTAAGGAACTTCATATGCGCGTGAATGGCTTGATGCTGCAGAATCAGATTTTTAATTTCATTATCAGAAGTAGTCATAATCATTTACTTCCTAACATTATGGTAGAAAGTTAACATATCTTGCCTGTATCTTAGTTTAATTTATAATTACAAACCTTTTCGAACCCTGAACTTTAATTGCCCTTTACCTTCTTTTTTTGGAACGACGTTGTTGGCTTCGATTGCTTTGAAAGGAAGCCACTCTTTCCTTCACGATTCCAGCCGCTTCCTGAGGTGAACCGATGTAGTATAATTCATCGGCTAATTTTTCGTCACCCAGGACATCCCGGATCCATTTGCTGAAATCATTCTTCTCAGATGTGACATGATAACGAAACACTTCCTCAGTCATGTCAGTCAGACCGTCAACAAGTTCCATCAAATTCTTGATGACACGTCCATCCTGGCAAAAGAAGCGTTTGTCATCGGCTATGTCTGCCAAAATCCTCGCTGCATCCAGTTTAATTTGTGTAACCATTGCTCAAGACCTCCTTCAACTTTTTTACCACCCTAATAAATATTATCTTGGCGCGACGATAGAGTCTGAAAACACCACCGTGCTGATAAAATCAGCTGGCTGTACATTGGGTAATATTTTACAGTTATGACCTATGGCGATATGGTGAGGTACGGTTACATCCTTCCCCAACACGGTTATCCCGCTTTCACCCGAAATTTGGCCGGTTCTGAAACCGACGTAGCAGAATTTACCCACGTTCACTCCCTCGTCCAATACACAGCGGTCAACGACACTGTGGTAGCCAATAAAAGCATTAGCCATTACCACTGAGTTGGTTACCACAGCCTCCTCCTCAAGCCGCACTCCTGGCGACAGAACAGAATTTTCTACACGTCCTTTAATTACGCAACCCGGGCTTATCAAGCTGTTTCGTACACTGCCCTGCCGAGATATATTTGGGAGCGACGAATTTTGGTTCTCTGTGAAAACCGGCCAGTTGCCATCAAGACTGAAAGAGGGCTTTTCCAGGGTGAGTTCCATATTAGCCCAATAGTAGGCTTCTATGGTACCTATATCTTGCCAATAACCGTCAAATTCGAATGCGTAGACTCTATCTTTCGCTACCATCTTGGGGATAACCGCGTAGCCAAAGTCATGAGGCGAATTAGGTTGGGCAGCATCTTCAACCAGGCGCCGGGCAAGAACATCATTATTAAAGACATATATGCCCATTGACGCTAAACTACTCTGGGGTAACGGGGCTTTTTCCGTAAAGTCTATTATTCTGCCTTCTGAATCTGTGTTAACCGTACCGAACCGATGAGCCTGCTTAATTGGTACCCGGACCACTCCCACCGTCACATCTGCTTTCACCTGATCGTGAAAGGCAAGCATTTTGCGATAGTCCATCTTGTAAACCTGGTCGCCAGCCAGGACCAATACCCTGTCAGTACCGCATCTCTGCAAATATCCGAGGTTCTGATAGATGGCGTCCGCCGTGCCCTGGTAAGAGCCTGCTTCTGGTTCCAAGATATCGAGTTTCGAAATGGTGGTATTTGTCAAATTCCAACGCCTGAGGTAGTCCGACATCTGGGAACGCTGGTAGTCAATTAGAAGGGAGATATTATCAATCTGGGAATGGATACAGTTGCTGAGGCTGAAGTCAATGACGCGGAATCTGCCGGCAAAAGGTAAAACTGGCTTGGGTCTCTCATGAGAGAGAAAACCCATTCTTTTTCCTCGTCCTCCGGCGAGAATCATGGCTAGTACCTTTTGCACGATTTAGTTCCTCTTGTTAGTAATCCTCTGCACAATGACAGGCTCGGCAGTTTATGCCAAAACCATCGACTTGTCGAGGTCTTCGCCGGATCGATGAGCTGACTAATAATATATTTGCGTATGAGCATGTATATGCCAACGGTACTAACCCTAAGAATCTGTAAGGGATAGCCCCCAATAAGTCTTAATGCAGCCACTCAGCTTGGTATTGTCTGACAAAGATAGTTAAGACTGGAGTCTAAATGTATGTAATCAGCAAAATGTTGTCAAAATAATATATTTGCTCACTTCACTACCGGATAATCAAGTGGGATTAACTGGATGTAAAGAGATTGAAAAAGGATCTGAAGCTAACCGAAGGTAATGTTATTACTAAAATTGGTAGCCCGAGTTGTTCAATATATAGAACTTTTAGAGCTGAATTTCCCTTTATCTAATTGGTACTATTTTCGCAGGGTGGACTTAACAATCGGATGATTTGTGCAACCTCCAATGATAGCGCTGTAACAGGATGTTTTTCTCTATACTTTTGGGTTACTTATTTATGGACTCTGGCACGTTCAGCATCCATATATTGCCATCGGTCCTTTCGTTACCGGTTTTATCCCTTTCACTGGTGTAGAAAAGGTATCTCTCCCCTTTATCAATATATATTTCTGGCCAGAAATCCCACCAATTGTTCTCACCGTGACTGGCGGTAGTCAATTTGATAGGGGTCGTCCAAGAAGTAAGGTCTGGATTTTTCGAACTTGATGTTGCTATGAACTGCCCACCGGTTCCAATATCTGGGGCCCAGAAAAGCCTGAACTCTTTTCTATCCTTTATTAACACTGGATCCCAATTGGTTGCGCCTGCCCACGAAGCGATAGGGCTTGGTGCAGACACCCAAGTGCTTCCATCTTCTGACTTTGAAAGATAGATACCACTTCCCGAGGTTGTCGTCCATGCTACGTAGAACTTCCCATCGTCGACTATGGCTTTGGCCACGGTAGCTTCTGGGCCGGCTACGGTAATTGGGGCAGACCAGCCTGTAGCTCCATTATAAGATACGACCTCTAATTTGTAACCGATATCGAAGAAAACCCAGATTCTTCCCCTATCTTCCAGAGCACTGATGTGCGCCGCATACTCTGTCCCTGGAACAGGTGTAGGGCCGTGCCAGTCCCCGTCAAAAGTGTAGTAGTAAACGCTTCTTGCCGCACCAGGTCCCAGCCCGGTAGAAGTAAATACCCAGATTTTCTTATCATGCGCTTGAAAAGCTGATATGTCTCTCTGAGCGTTATCTGGCGGCTTTAATCGAATAATATTTTCATCGGCTCTTTGAAGCTCGGGAATGCTTCTGGCAGTCCGGTAGTAAATATCATAATAGTCCAAATCCGGGTCATAGTCTTGAAAGCCTCTTATGCCCCTGTTATCCTTGCCACGCGCAAAGAAAAGCCAGTATGTCCCATCAGCGGCTCTGAAGAAACTGGGATTCCTATCATACTTGGGATCGGTGGTGATTTGAAAAGCCTTGCTTGTGGGCTTCTCATTTGCGGCAAATGCTGAACTTACCAGCATTGCCGCCAGGATTAATACTAGTAACGGGGCTGCTAACAGAGCTATTCTTTTCATACCTTACCTCCTTATCTCCGGGTATTTGTTTTGGTGATATATTGACACCTCTTCACTTTTAAAAAGCGTTCATCCCCTATTCGAGAGCAAACAACTTTTATTCTCCACAATTGAATCATAACCTGATGCTGTAATTATATAGTTAGATATATAACAAACGTCAAGTCGGCTTACAATACGTTTAGAGACTTTAAATTTCCAGCGCCAGTCTCTCCTCTTTAGATAGACCGGCCCTGAAATCTGCGAGTTTTGCTTTTCCTTTTTTAGTGATATTGGCCTTGCCGTCACGGATTGCTACATAGGACATCAGCTCCAGTTCCTCGACCAGCGCCCGGACCATAATCTGGCTTAAGGCCGGGTATATCCCTTCGGCCTGTTCCTTAGAGAATTCGCCAAGGATTTTATCTACACTTATGCCTGGTTTGTTTAAAATCTTTTGCAGGATTACCATTTCCCTCCTGAAATAAGGGATATTGCGCCCCTTATCGCTCAGGTCGAAGGCTTCGAGCTTGACCTTTACCGATGTCCGGTAGTCGGGGCAGATAATCGTGATATCTTTACGCACCGTTCTCTCTGCGGGCGGCGGCCACTTAAAGCCGCTGCTGGCCAGGTTGGCCATGTGATATTTAGGCTCGCGGTACGTTTCCAGGACATTCCTGAATCCGGCCCCGTCGTATTTCTTGAGAGAAGGCTCTTCCACGCTCACCGGAGAGTAGAGGAAGGGATAATAATACAAGGTGTCCCGGTAGCGGGGACCGGCGGCGTGAAGCTCGATTAATTTGGGGACGACCAGGGGCGCCAGGCTGGGGCATATCGTACCGGTAAAACTTTCGCCGTCGAAGATGAACTCGTCGCCGATATTGTACCGGTGATGGCAGGGGTATTTTTCTTTATCCCCGAGAAAATCGATTACCGTTGCTTTAGCCTTGAACATGGCACCTCCTTTATCTTTACGGATACATCTTGGGGTCGGAGGCCAGCGTGCGCGTAAACTTCAGCTTGTGGATTTTCCACTGGCCGTTGACTTTTTTATATTCGCACTCGTTCTTGCCCTGCACCCACTGGATGGTCGGCCTGGAGAAGAGCATGTAGATAAGCCAGGTGCCGTGGGCGGTATCGCCGTCAACCGTGATATCCGGCTGGATGGCCAGGTGTCCGTCATACCTTACCGACCCCCGGTTTTTCGCCAGCATTTTAAAATAGATATCCTCTATCTCCTTTTTACCTCGCTTTACGCCGGAATTACGCACTTCCGAAGTGCAGTCGTCTGTGAAAAGGTCGAGGACTTCGGCGTACTTCAACGCGTCCATGAGGTTGATGTAGCGGTGATGCAATTTCTTGATTTCTTCGAGGTCTTCGATAGCTTTTATCCTCTTTTCCAGTTCTGCTAATGACATTTTGACCTCCTGCATCGGGTTTTCCCGTTTCATAGACGTGGTACGATAAACGTCTTATCGGGCTTATTGTATAACGCACACTATTCCTCGTCAATGTCCCCTCAAAGTGTTATAATCCCTTCAGGAATTTAAAAAAAATCAGGAGGAGACCGTGCCTAGAAAATTCAAGATGGATGACCTCGTGACCCTGGTCAAGACGCCTAAAATAGTGGAAGCCCGCCGCCCGCCGGGGTTCGTGCAAAAATATACTCTGGGCAAGTGGACTTATCACGTTCCATCTGAAGCGATTCCGCCGGAAGAAATTAAAGAGACGTTCACCGCCGATGTCATCGTCGTGGGGGCGGGGACATCCGGCAAGGCGGCGGCCCTGACTGCGGCGCTAGCCGGCGCTAAAGTCATCCAGATTGACCGTCACACCACCTTCCGTTACAGCGGCGGGCATATCGCCGCCATCGATAGCCGCGTCCAGAAAAAACACGGCGTGACGGTGGACAAAGATGAAGTCTGCCTGCAATTGATGAGATGGGGCGGCAACTATCCCGACCAGCGGTTCTACCGTCTCTGGGCGGAGCATAGCGGGGCCACGCTCGACTGGGTGATGGATATGACGGACCCGGAGGGGATTCAGACCCTGCTGTACCAGTGGCCGCGCCCGGCAGGGTTTGACCCGAAGAAAGAATACTATCCTGATTTCCCGGTAGCCCACTTCCAGACCTCAAGCTGGAGCAAAGGCCTCGACCACTCTCTTTCGCTAAACAACCTGGAGAAACATGCCCTCAAAAATGGGGTGGTAATCCGCTACCAGACCCGGGCCATGCAATTAGTCAGGCAGGAGAACGGCCGGGTTACCGGCGTTATCGCCCTGGATAAAAGCGGCCAGTATCAGCTGTATAATGCCCGGAAAGCAATCGTGATGTGCACCGGCGATTACGGCAATAACCCCTGGATGATGCAACAGTACTGTCCCCACGGTGCGGAAATCGCCCTGGAGAACAACATCTACATGACCCGCAATGAAGACCTCCGGGTGGCCCCCGAACCGCTGGACACCGGCGATGGCTACCAGATGGTCATGCGCGTCGGCGGGGTGATGGGGGCGGGGCTCCATGCCCCGATGGCCCATGCCACAGCGGGGCCTCTCGGCAATGCGCCTTTCCTGCGTGTTAATCTGGACGGGGAACGCTATGAAAATGAAGATGTGACGGCGCAGAGTATCGCGAACTCGCTCGGACGCCAGCCCGATAAAAAAGCCTGGCAGGTGTTCGATAGCAAGTGGGAAGAAGAAATAAAGACCATGGGGGTGGGGCTGGGGAGATTCTTTATCGTTAATGAAATGGTCCGCACGAATTTTGAAACACAAGCTATCAGCGCGGATACCATCGAGGCGCTGGCGCGGAAAATGGACGTTCCGGTGAAAACCTTTAAGGCTACGGTGGAGAGATACAACCAGATGGCCAGGACAGGCAGAGATTTGGACTATGCTAAAAATCCCGCCCGCCTGACCACGCTAGATAAGCCGCCGTTCTATGCCGGCCTGTCCAAGCGGGAGTTCCTGGTGGTGCTGGGTGGCCTGAATACCAATCTTAAGTTACAGCCGCTGGATGAAGATAGAAAAGTGATACCGGGACTGTACCTGGCGGGCAATATGGTCGGCAACCGTTTCGCCATCGACTATCCGGTGATGTGCGCCGGTCTTAGCCATGGCCTGGCCTATGTTACCGGGCGGCTGGCCGGGCAGTACGCCGCCGCGGAGAAAGCCTAAATAGTAATTACTTCACGAGTAGGTGCGTCAGCTCCCTTACATCTTTAAGCTCTTCCAGCTTTTCGATGATGGAAAGGGCTTTTTCCGCCTTCTTCGAGGAAACGGTCTTAGAGTAAGCGACATTATTGCGGAACTTGGCCTTGATTTCCTCCACGGTCAGCGGGCTTTTAACATAATGGCCTTTCGGGAAGTCGGTAGAGGCCGATAGCACCCGGCCGTCTTTCATTTTCACGTGAATTTCCGTCATCTGCCCTTTATCGGCGGGGATGCCGGCCACCAGCTTCATTTTCCCGATAAGCATATTAATCTCCGGGTCATGAATTGCTTTTTCGGTAAAATAGTCCGGCTTTACGCCCTTTCTGAGCAGGGCACAGGCCACGGTGTACGGGATGCTGAAAGCCGCTTCCACCTGGGGGGTCTCTCCGTTTAATAAAGGCTGGCTGCAAAATCCCTGGAAAGTGCCGGGGGTGACCAGCACTTCAATTTCTTTAATGTTTTCCACCTTGTAGTCATTTCCGCAGGCAATTTTCAGAGCGGAGTCTATGGATGAATGGGTCATCCGGCAGGCGGAATAAGGTTTGTGGACAGCATCAGCGTAGAATTTCTTGCCCAGGTCTTTGGTTAAGTCACTCGTATTATAGTTACGGCAGTACAGTTTGAAGAAACCATGGCTGCCCGTGAACGGGTCTTTCACCCCGGCGAACCCGTTTTTAGCCAGTTCGGCGGCAAAGATA
>CAZXYV010000044.1:0-10583 GCA_964645025.1 uncultured Dehalococcoidaceae bacterium
TAACGGCATCCTCAGCACAGTTAAAAGGATTGATGGACATGTTCTTCAGTCCGGACAACAAGGCGACCAAGCTCTACATCGTGCTCGATACCTACCCGCAGTCGGAGGGCGCCCTGAACACCGCTACCAGGGCCAGAGAGGCCCTCAAGTCCAGCATTGGCGGTACCACTCTTAAACAGTCCGAGGCGGCTATCGGCGGCACCTCCGCCGTGCTATCCGACGTGCGCCGCACACTGGATAAGGACTTCAATATCGTCATGCTGGTAGTCATCGGCGCCATCTTCGTGGTCCTGGCCCTGCTACTGAGGAGCCTGATTGCCCCGCTCTACCTGCTGATGACCGTCTTGCTCAGCTACGGGACCACGCTGGGCATTATCACCTGGATATTCCAGGGCATCCTGGGACAGCCGGGCGTCAGCTTCATGATACCTATTGTCGTCTTTGTTCTCCTGGTGGCGCTCGGGTCGGACTATAATATCTTTCTCATGTCGCGGGTCAGAGAAGAATCGGCGACGCATATCACCCGTGAAGGCGCCCGTCTGGCAGCCATCGTTACCGGCGGGGTTATTACCGCGTGCGGCATCATCCTGGCCGGCACCTTCGCCACGCTGGTGATAACCCCCATCAATACCATGATACAACTCGGCGCCGCCGTGTCCATCGGCGTTTTCATCGATACCTTCCTGGTGCGCGCCCTGCTCGTGCCGGCTATCGCCAGTTTACTGGGCCGCTGGAACTGGTGGCCGGCAAGACACGGCTAAATCTAAATTGCTTTTCGCCCTGTCCTTATTTATAATTTAGAGAACATTCCCAATTTGTGTTAAACCATGAAGTCTAAAATATCTCCCATCCTCTGGAGCAGCCTGGTCATGGTGGCAGCCCTGGCGCTGACCCTTTTCGTGGCCGCCCGGGAAAAGCTATTTTTTGAGGCCAACCAGATTATCTCGCCGGATATTTCACTGGGGCCGGTGATACTCTACTTTTTCGGGGTGGTGGTGGTGATGGCGATAGTCCTTTTCTTTATCCCCCTGAAGTGGTTAAAGTACGTTTTCAAGATACTCTTCGCGCTGATGTTCGCCTGGGGGGTATTGATTGTCGTCGGGCTGGATTCCCCACCAGCCGTAGCTTATCCCCTGGCGGCTATCGCCGGCATCGTCTGGTTTTTCTGGGCCAGGCTATGGCTGCACGACCTGCTGCTGCTGATAGCGCTGGCCGGGGCCGGCTCGGTCTTCGGGTTTCTTTTTTCGCCGTGGACTTTCATGATTTTCATGCTGATTATCGCCGTCTATGACGTCCTGGCAGTGCGCTTCGGCTTCATGGTCTGGATGGCCGATAGGCTTTCCCAGTCCACCTCCCTGCCCGCCTTCGTCTTTCCCAAACAGCTGAAAGACTGGAAACTGAAGCTGGAGACCGTGCGGTTTGGTGAGCTTAAAGATAAAGCTTCCGAGGAACGGGAATACGCGATACTGGGGGGTGGGGACATCGGTTTCCCTCTTATGCTCTCGGTTTCGGTTTTCTTCCAGTCCCACCTGGCCGGCGCGGTAGTGGTGGGGGTGTTCGCCCTGGCGGGGGTCGTGAGCGCTTTCCTGATTCAGATGCTCTGGCTCAAGGGCAAGCCCATGCCAGCACTGCCGCCCATCGCTTTCCTTTCACTCATAGGATTTTTAATAGCGGCGCAATGGTTGAGTTAAGGCTTTACGCTGTTTTCCTTGACACTCCAGATACGATAGCCTATCCTCATACCGGTGGGCGCCTTACGCCCGGAATGGAATTCCATTGGCGAAATCGGAAGATAAAAAGATATATCAGTTAGAAATACCTGTCAAACTGGATACCGCTCAAATTGTCAAGCGCCTTAGACTCAGGGACGGCAACCGCCGTATGGAAAAGATGGCCGCGGAGCTGACGGATGCAGCTCTTGCTATAGCCCGCCCCAAGGCTATCTACCGCGTCGCTCAGGCCAAAGTCATCGATAGAGGCACGGTGGATATTGACGGGATACGCTTCACCAGCCGGGCGCTGAGCAAGTGCCTTGAAGACCAGCCTACCGTTTACCCGCTCATCGCCACGGCGGGCCAGGAACTTGACGAGCTGCCGGTAGCGCATGGCGACCTGATGCGGCAGTACACGCTGGATACGATTAAAATGGTGATTCTCTTTAGCGCTTCGGAATATCTGACCGGTTACATCAAAAAAAAGCACTCCCTGGCCGGAGCGGCGGCGCTGAACCCAGGCGAGTTCGCTGACTTTCCCATTGAACAACAAAAGCCTCTCTTCGCCCTATTCGGCGATGCTGTAAAGCAAATCGGGGTGTCACTGACCCCGGGCGGCGCTCTTAAGCCGACCAAGTCGCGCTCGGGGATACTCTTCCCCAATGAGACGGGCTTCCTGAGTTGCCGGCTCTGCACCATGTTAAAGTGCCCCGGGAGGCGCGCCGCCTATGACCCCGCGGCGGTCAAAAAGTATATCGGGACGCCCTAAAACTGAAGAATGCGTACTACCTGCATTCCAATCTTTATTTCCCTCCCGATGGCGCACTGGCCTGCCACCCGCCATCGATAGGCAGGATAGCCCCGGTGATATAGCTTGATTCCTCGCTGGCCAGGAAAAGGGCCGCCCGGGCGATATCTTCCGGCTCAGCCAGCCTGCCCAAGGGTACCGTACGCGCCAGCTGTTTGACCGCCTCTGGGCTCTGCCACAGGTCTTTATTAAAGTCGGTTTTGACTATCCCCGGAGCCAGGGCATTGACCCGGACGCCGTGCGGTGCCAGCTCCAGGGCCAGTTGCCGGGTAAGCATGATAATGCCCGCCTTGGAAATAGAATATGCCCCCGCCCCGGTGCCCGGGTCCAGGCCGACCTTTGAAGACATATTGATGATATTACCGCTCCGCTGTTTGACCATCACCCGCCCGATGGCCTGGCAACAAAGGTAGGTGCCTTTGAGATTGACATCGATAACCCTGTCCCAGTTATCCTCAGGGCAATCGAGTAACGTCTGACCCGGTATCCAGATGCCGGCACAGTTGACCAGGATATCTATCTTACGGAAGCGGGCGACGACACGGCTCACCATCTCGTCAACATCAGACCTTTTGGAAACGTCAGCGCTGACAATCACCGAATTCCGGTCGAGTTTCCTGATTTCCGCCGCCACTTCTTCAAGCTTGCCATCGTCCGTAACGTTGTCGCTGACAACTATATTCGCTCCAGCGACGGCAAACGCCAGGGCGACGGCCCGGCCGATACCCCTCCGGCTTCCCGTCACTATCGCCACTTTGCCTTTCAAACGGTTATCTTCCATATTTCACCTTCCTTCCGGTGGTTTCCGGGATATTGCCGAGGCAATTATAGGTATATTTAAGACAAAGGTCAACTACCCATAATGTCAGGCCTTTTTATCCTACTTGAATATCTGCTTAAAATAGTCATAATATTACAATGAATATGCCATTCAGGCCCGGAAGGAGGCGCCATGAGCAAATACCCCGGGGAGTACGCCGTCCTGGAAAAATTCGACTTCGAAAGACCGCCCGTGGGCGTGAAGTTCTCGCCCGTCAGGCCGCAAGGACTGAACCGGCCTGATAAACCGCTGGACTTCTGTGAAATGCTCGTCGAAGCCCAGGGCGGCAAAGCTTTTTACGTCACGAAAGACGACTTTACCTGTATCGGCGCGATGCTGCTCGGCATGGTCGAGGGAGACCCGAAATTCGAAAGCGGGCGGGTAGGCCCCAGGCTGGGGGTCTTCAAAGACGACCGCGCCAACCGCAGGATTTATCAATATCTTCCCAGGCTCCCCAGGCGCTCCATCAACTATATCGCCTTTGCGCCGCTGGCTAAAATGACCTTCGAGCCGGATATATTGATCATCATGGCCAGCGTCAGCCAGGCGGAAATATTCAACCGGGCCAGGTCTTACACCACCGGCGAAACGTGGACGGCCCGAGGCACGACGGTGGCGGGTTGTGCCTGGCTCTATATCTACCCTTATCTGAGCGGAGAAATCAATTTCACGGTCACCGGCTTCGGGTTCGGGATGAAGGCCCGGCGTCTTTTCCCGGAAGGCCGCATACTGCTGACCATCCCCTGGGACCGGCTCACCGGCATCCTGAAAAACCTGGCCGAGATGGAGTGGGTGCCCGAATCTTACACGCTGGGCCCGGAAGGCCATAAGAAGAAGATGCAGCGCATACGCGAAGAGCTGATGAAAGAATCTTAAGTAAGCAAGGAGATACCATGAGCTCGAAACGGCGCGACTATTCGGTACTTGATAAGTTTAAACTCGAAAGAAAGCCCGTCGGCGTCAAGTTTATGCTTACGCGGCCGAAAGGTACAAGAAAATTGGCTAAAGAGCTGAATTTTTGCGAGATGCTTAAAGAGGCCCAGACCAGCGAGCCTTTCTACGTGGGCCCCGATGACTGGGTCTGCGTGGGCGTGGAGCAAATGATACTCGGCCTGAAAGACCCGGAGCCTATCCTCGTCAGCGGCCTTTTCGGCGGTGATGAGGGGCTCTTTAAGGATGCGAGTTCCTGCCGGGCGATGTACCAGTACCTCCCCAGGATGCCGAAGGGCTCGGTGCGTTATGTGGTCTTCGCGCCGCTGGACAAGCTCACCTTCGACCCGGATGTCCTGGTCATCACCGCCGATATCCGGCAGGCGCAAACCCTGCTCAGGTCGGTCAACTATTCCACGGGGCAGCCATTCGTCAGCCGGGCGACGCCGGTCGTGGCCTGCGCCTGGATTTACGTCTACCCCGTCGTCAGCGGCGAGTTGAACTACTTCGTCACCGGCCTGGGCCTGGGCATGCAGGCGATGGATATCTTTCCCCCCGGCCTTTTCCTGATATCCGTGCCCTGCAACCTTCTCCCCGCTATGCTGGAAAACCTCAAGGAAATGAAGTGGAACCCCAACCCGCCTCCACCGCCAGGCGGCCCTGCCCACCGTAAGCGGGTCAATAAACTGATGGAAGACCTGAGGAAGAAGATAAAAGAATAGTGAATTTAAACCTCACCCTCATAATCCCCCTCTCCTTAGAAGGCGAGGGGGCAAGGGGACCTTTACAAACTAACTCTAGAATGAGATTTTAAATACAGATATATCATAAAAAGAAAAGGAGCGAAATGGCCGGTAATAAATACGCCAAAAACCTGGTGACCTTACCTTTCCGGAAGACGCAGCAAGGGGCTTTATTCGGCGTAGGTGCAGATGTCTTGGGAGGCTTAAGCCTCAACGTCATTTATGCCTGCGCCTACAAAACGGGCATCACCGGCATGTCCACCAAGCCCCACGTCCACAAGTACGACGAGGCCGTGTTCTTCATCGGCTCCGACCCCTATCATCTCGACGAATTAGGCGCCGAGGTAGAGCTATCCATCGGCGAGTTGGGTAAAGAAGAGAAATATACCTTCGATAAACCCACGGTGCTGGTCGCGCCCAAGGGACTTTACCACTGCCCGATAGTGACGAAGAGAATCGATAGACCCTACGTTTGCATGGCCGTCTCACTCACCGGCAAGAGAAACGACTAGAAACATATTTAAACGACTTTCTTAATTGGTGTTTGTTGGAGTTCATCGTGACCGAGTTCGGATACGCTGGAGAAATCCTGAAGGTAGACCTGTCCGGCGGAAGCATCACCCGCCTGCCGACCTCCCCTTACGCCGAAAGGTTCCTGGGTGGGAGAGGCATCGCGGCTAAGCTTTACTGGGACATGGTGCCCCCGTCCACGCGTGCTTATGACCCGGCTAACTGCCTCGTCTACATCACTGGCCCGGTGGCCGGCTTTACCCGGCTGGCCGGCTGCCGTTGGCAGGTCTGCGGAAAAACAGCCATAACCGACCCCGAAGTCTTCTCCTACGCCAACCTGGGAGACCGCTGGGGCTCCCGGCTCAAGTACGCCGGCTATGACGGGCTGGCTGTGCAGGGCCGGGCCGAGAAACCTGTCTATCTCCTCATCCGTGACGGTGCGGTCGAGATAAAGGACGCCGCCGCGCTATGGGGTAAATCTTCTTTTGAAGCTGCTGATAACCTCAAGACAGAGTGGGGAAAAGATGTCAGCGTACTGACCATCGGCCCCGCCGCCGAAAATCTGGTCGCCTTCGCCACCATGCTGACCGATGACGGCGCCTCCGGCGGCAGCGGCCTCGGCAGCGTGATGGGGTCGAAAAGACTCAAGGCTATCGTCGTCGCCGGTGATAAAAGGCCGGTCGCCGCCGACCCCGACAGGTTGAGTGAGATTGCCGACCATTTATTCAAAATCCGGAAAGATACCTGGAAAAACTGGCTCGATGATATCCCCGGTAAGACGAAGCTCCGCCCCTGCTACGGCTGCGCCACCGGCTGCTTTAGAAAAGCGTATGAGACCGGAGGCCGGCGCTTCAAGTTCTTCTGTCAGGCGGTACACGTGTACTGGGCGACGGCGGGAAAATACCATGATGCTGACTGGCAGGAAGTGGCGCTGCTCGCTAACCGGCTCTGCGACCGGTACGGCCTGGATACCACCGTCATGCAGCCGATGATTGAATGGCTGGCCGCCTGCTACAAGGACGGGTTACTTAACGACAACATCACCGGGCTGCCGCTTGCGAAAATAGGCAGCGCGGAATTTATAGAAACACTGACCAGGAAAATCGCACTCCGGGAAGGGTTCGGCGAGGTATTAGCGCAAGGCACTTTAAAGGCCGCCGCACAGTTGGGTCAAAGGGCGCAGGAACTGGCCAGCGCCAGCGTCCTTACCCGGGCCAGCGAGACCAAGGACTATGACCCGAGGCTGGTATTGACCAACGCGCTCCTCTATGCCACCGAACCGAGAAGGCCGATAAACCAGGTCCACGAGCTTACCCATGCCCTGTGGATGTGGCGCAACCGGATTAAGGGGCAGGAGGGGGCGTTTCTCTCTACCGACGACTTTATCACGGTAGCCAAAAACTTCTGGGGCGGCGCCGCCGCGGCCGACTTTTCCACCTACGAGGGGAAAGCCCTGGCCGCGAAGAAAATCCAGGACCGCGCTTATGCCAAGGAAAGCTCCATTCTCTGCGATTTCCTCTGGCCGGTCATCTGGGTCAGGTTCGCTGAAGACCACACCGGCGACCCGACCCTGGAAAGCCAGGTGCTCTCCGCGATTACCGGCCGAGAAATAGACGAGGCCGGGCTGAACCGCATCGGGGAAAGGGTATTCAACCTGCAAAGGGCGATATTTTCCCGGCAGGGGTGGGGAGGCAGAAACGGGGACAGACTCCTCGACTATCTTCATGACGAGCCTTTAGAGAGCGTGTTTTTCAACCCGGACTGCATCGTTCCCGGTAAGAACGGGGAAATCGTATCCCGGAAAGGTGCCAAGATAGACCGGCAAGACTTTGAAAACCTGAAAAGCGAGTACTACGCTCTGCGCGGCTGGGACGTCGAAAGCGGCCTGCCTACGGAGAAAAAGCTGCAAGAGCTCGATTTAGCCGATATCGCCGCTGACTTAAAGGCCCGGGGATTGATACATTAATTTCGCGGCCCGCGGTTGCAGTCAATCCACCGAGTTGTTAAAATTAACCGTATGCCCCAGTAGCTCAGGTGGATAGAGCAGCAGTTTCCTAAACTGCGAGTCGGGCGTTCGAGTCGCCCCTGGGGTACCAGATTTTTGACTAACATGTTTCAATCCTTTTCTCAGGGGAAAAAGATATCTTGCTAATATGGAATCCTTCTCACACTCCTGCCGGTGCTTATTACATTACGTTATTGAAACGGTTAGCGGTGGCCGGTGGTGCTCCTCTTTCGCTTTACTTCGAAACTGTATCTGGGGTATAATGCGTGCTTGACACCCTCTCAACCTATATTCATTTCTTGCACAGTTATTTAATCGTCGTCTGGCTCTCCGCGACTGCACCGGAAAGGAAGTAACACTATGGATAAAGTAAAGCTGGATACCGGGATTATATCCGGGAGGGCGCTGGGTGAGCCCGGACAGGAAGTTTATTCCTTTCAGGGTATCCCTTATGCCGCCCCGCCCGTGGGCGACCGGCGCTGGCAGCCGCCCCAGCCGGCGGCACCATGGACGGGAGTCCGCGAATGCACCAGATACAGCTTGCAGCCCGCGCAGCTTCCTGACCCCAACATGCCTGAAGACGCGCAAAAAATACCTTCGAGCGAAGACTGCCTTTATTTAAACGTCTTAACTCCGGCCAAAAAGGCCACCGATAAATTGCCGGTGATGGTCTGGTTCCACGGCGGTGGCCTCCGCTATGGCAGCGCTAACTGGTCGTTTTACAACAGCCCCGCGCTGGCCCGGCATGGCGTCGTCCTTGTCTCCGTGAACAGCCGGCTGGGCGTGATGGGCTTATTTTGCCACCCCCTGCTTTCCCGGGAATCACCCAAAGGTGTTTCCGGCAATTACCTGTTCCTGGACATGATTGCTTCCCTCCAGTGGGTACAGAGAAATATCGCGGCTTTCGGCGGCGACCCGCACAACGTCACCATCTTCGGGGAGTCAGGGGGCGGTATGAAGGTCGTCAGCATGATGGCTTCACCCCTGGCTAAGGGGCTCTTCCACCGGGCTATCTGTGAAAGCGGAGGCAGCCACTTGCAGCCCCTGCCGCCGTCAGACCTGGAGGCGTTCGGCGAAAAGCTGTTCGCCAGGCTCGGTATCAATCAAGAAAAAGACCCGCTGAAGGCGGCGCGCGCCATACCCTGGGAGAAAATCATCGAAATCGACCAGGCTTTGAACGTAGAGATGGGGCCGGAATGGGTGTTTATGGGCCCCTGGAATCTGGTAGAGGACGGATGGCTGATGCCGGATACACCAACTAACATATTTTTAGCCGGCAAGCAGAACGCCGTTCCTTTCATGCTGATTGCCAACCTGGGGGAACTGACCGGCCCGGGCTATGTCTTCGTACCTCAAATGGTCGCGGGCTATGTTAACCTGCTTTCCGGGGCGAGTAAGGCAAAGGTCAAAGGGTATGCCGGCATCTTCGACCAGGTGCCGGGCAACTGGAGGAGGGAGGGCGGCGTAGCTTCCCACGCCATGGAAATGCACTTCGTTTTCGGCCAGCTGGATGACCCGGTGGCCTGGAGAATGCTTCACTTCCTCTACGCCGCCGCCGGTGCCAAATCGCCCCTGCCGGTGATAACTGATGCGGAAAGAAAGGTATCCGAGGCCATGATGCAGATGTGGACTCAATTCGCCAGAACCGGAGACCCGAGTGTCAAAGGCCTGATTTACTGGCCGGCCTGGGATAAAGCTACCGAAAAATACCTGTATATCGCCGAGCCGCTGCAGGTTAAATTAGGATATTCTAAAGTTGTGAAACAATAAGGGAGATGTGATGAACGCAAAAGAGACAGAGGCAAGAATTAAAGAGCTGGAAAAAAAAGTGGCAATACTGCAGGACCTCGAAGAAATAAAGAGGCTGCAAAGGTCCTACGGCTATTACCTGGAACACTGGATGTACGAAGAGGTCATCGACTGTTTTTCCCAAAGCCCTGATACTGTCCTGAATATCATGGTGGGTATTTTCCTGGGGAAAGAAGGAATTAGAAGGTATTTTGCCGGCGAGAAAGCGCGCGGCGCGGACCCGGAGCTACTGCATCAGATAATGCAGCTATCGGGTGTCGTCGATATCGCAGCTGACGGAAAAACGGCCGAAGGGCGATGGTATGGTTTCGGGGCGGCAGCGCTCCCTACGGGCAAGGGCGTTATACAGAATTTAACGGCCGGCATCTATAACTGTACTTATATCAAAGAGAGCGGTAAGTGGAAAATACTCAAACTCATGTGGAACCCCGTGATAAATGCCTCGCCGGTGGAAGGCTGGGTCAAGGCGGAGCGGCTGGCTGCCGCCACTCCCGGCGGACATAAATCGCCCCGGCCGGATAAACCGAGAGATATTGACACGCGGTATCCTTCCGGATACATCCCCCCCTTCCACTACCGGCACCCGGTCACCGGCAAGAAGACTTCCGAGAGAAGGCATAATGCCGCGCTTAAAATAAAGGGGATTTAATTAAAAGGAGATAGAACCGGTGGTAGAGACAAAATACGGTCACCTGGTTAAAACCATGCCCTACAGGGAAGGGAGAGGTGGCGCTAACGCCAGGCAGATGACATTTATGAAAGGCGAGGACCTGGCAGGATTCAACCTCAATTTTATCGTGGGGGTATATGACCAGGTCGGGGATTGGGCGCCGAATCGGGGGGCGCACGCACACCCCTTTGCCGAATGCCTGTTTTTCTTCGGGTATGACCCGGACGATTTGAGCTACCTCGGGTCGGACATGGAGCTGCACATGGGAAAGGAGTACGAAAAACACCTTTTCAACGTGCCGATGGTGGTCGCTGCGCCAGGTGGTTTAGCGCATTGTCCGTTATTGACCAATAAAGTTTACAAACCCTTCGGGCATTTCCATCTCGCGCTTAATCCCGGCTACGCGGCGGTGCCGGTGAAACAGGAAGGCACCACGGATGGTAAAAAATACTCCCATTTCTTTAAAAAGCTACCGGTGAAAAAGGGCCCCGGGAAGGCAAACGCGCAACAAATATGGTCTGTCTCCGGCGCTGACATGGCCGGCTTCCCGCTTAACGTTAGCATGGGGATACACAA
>CAZXYV010000045.1:0-10564 GCA_964645025.1 uncultured Dehalococcoidaceae bacterium
CCGGCTGGAGAGGGGTTCACCCTGAAGGTTCTCCCTGAAGGGTCAGGGGTGAGGTACGCACAGCAACCAAATGCAAATAGAACCAGAGAGAGTATTATTTGACTTTTCACGCAAGCATTGATATACTCGCCATGAGTCCGATGGCTTCACCAATATAGCCTGGTGAAATACCTGTTTCGGGTCAACCAACAATAAATTTAAGGAGGATTACATTATGTCCGGAGACCTGGTCAACCTGCTGGCTGATTTAAAAGAGGAAGAAGTCCTGGCGCTGGTGAAAAAGAGACTCGATGCCGGCGATGACCCCTATAAAATCCTGGATGAAACCAGCAAGGGCATGGAAATCGTGGGCAAGCGTTTCGCCGGTGGCGAATATTTCCTTCCGGAGCTCGTCTATTCCGGTGAGGTCCTCAAGCAGGTAAACGCTTTATTGAAACCGAAGCTGGGCAAGGCCACCGCCAAAGCCAAGAAACTGGGCAAAGTGGTCATCGGCACGGTCGCCGGGGATATCCATGATATCGGCCTCAATATCGTCGATTTCATGCTGGACGTTAACGGTTTCGAGGTCACCAACCTGGGTGTCGATGTTCCCAAAGAGAAATTTATCGACGCAGTGAAGAAGACCGGGGCCCCGGTCCTCGGTTTAAGCGGGTTCTTGACCCCTGCCTTCGACGCGATGAAAGAGACGGTTGAGGCCATAGATAAGGCCGGCTTAAGGAAGAACCTCAAGATTATGATTGGCGGCGGCCAGATGGATGACGAGGTAAGAAAATACGCCAAGGCCGATGCCTATGGCAAAGACGCGATGGCAGCCGTAACTCTGACGAAAAAGTGGATTGGCGTGAAGTAATATGGCCAGAGCATGGGCGGAGCTTTCACCAACGGAAAAACGGGAAGAGCGTTTCAAGCGGTGGGTTTCTCCGCAAAATGCCAATTTTGCCAGCCCTCAGTCCGCCCAGGCCTATAAGGAAAGGACTACCAGACTAACCAGGGCCCTTCATCTACAGGAGCCGGATAGAGTCCCCTGTTTCCTGCCGGCCGGGCTGTACGCGCCTTCTTACGCGGGCACGAACCTCCACACCGTCATGTACGATTATGCCGAGCTGCGCCGGGCCTGGTTGAAATATCTCAATGAGTTCGAGGGAGATACATTCTTTGGTCCCGGTTTGGTGCCCCCCGGTCGGGCGCTGGAAGCCGTCGACTATAAGTTATACCGGTGGCCGGGACACGGCCTCGGCATAAATGCGCTTTCCTATCAGGCCGTCGAGGGCGAATACATGAAAGCCAGCGACTACGATGCTTTTATCAACGACCCGACCGATTTCTGGCTGCGTATCTTCCTGCCGTGCATTTGCGGCGCCCTGGAACCCTTCCGTAAAATCCCTTCCCTGATGGGTTTTCAGGAAATTGCCACCGTGTCTTTCGTCCCGTTCGGCTTTCCGGATGTCCAGGCGGCCTTCCAGGCCCTGCTGGAGGCCGGACGGGAAAGCATGAAGTGGCTGGGGGTCGTCATCGAAGTAGGTAATGCGGCGATGGCGGCCGGTTACCCCGGTATGGCCGGTGGCCTGGCCAAGGCGCCTTTCGATACCCTGGGGGATACCCTGAGAGGCACACAGGGGATAATGATGGACATGTTCCAGCGGCCGGACAAGCTCCTGGCCGCCATGGAGAGACTCGTACCCCTGGTCATCGATTCAGCTATCGCGGCGGCGGATTTTTCCGGCACGCCGCTGATATTCTTCCCGCTGCACAAGGGCGCTGATGGCTTTATGTCCAACAAGCAGTTCGAGACCTTCTACTGGCCGACCCTGAAAAAGGTCATCCTGGCGCTGGGCAAAGAAGGCGTCCTGCCGGTACTTTTCGCCGAAGGCAGCTATAACCAACGCCTGGAGGTTATCAAGGACTTGCCGAAGGGTTCGGTAGCCTGGTACTTCGACCAGACGGACATCGTCCGGGCGAAAAAGGAAATCGGCGATAAGTACTGTATCATCGGCAACGTGCCCACCTCGCTCTTAATGACGGGTAAACCCCAGGACGTGAAAGAGCACTGCCGCAAGCTTATCGAAACATGTGGTAAAGGCGGCGGCTATATCCTGGCCGGCGGCGCCAATATCGATGAGGGTAACCCGGAAAACCTGCGCGCCATGATGGCGGCCGTAAAAGAGTACGGCGCCTATAAATAAAATACTGGACTTTCAGCTGCCAGCCACGTCTGCGTCCGGTGTTTTTTTATATTAACCAGGGCTTAGAAAACCGGTCGTATCTGAGAGGAATAATGTGGTAAAGCAATGGTCGGATATGACCCGTGAAGAAAAACGCGAAGAACGCTTCAAACGGTGGCTTTCACCCGCCGATGTTAAATTTAACAGCCCGGAAGCCAGGAAAAAATACCAGGCTAAAGCCACGCGGCTCATGAAGGCCATCAAGATGGAAATTCCCGACCGCGTCCCCGTGACGATACCTTCCAGTTCTTACGTAGCCTACAATGCCGGGATATCCCTCCAGACCGCCATGTATCATCCTGAAGAGCTTAAAAGGGCCTGGCTGAAGTTTCTCCAGGATTTTGACCAGGATGCCGCCGATGGCCCCGGTACATCTTCAGGGATAGTCAATGAAATCCTGGACTACAAGGTATATAAATGGCCGGGACACGGCCTAGCGTCCGACCAGACCATGCCTCAGTTCGTTGAAGCTGAGTACATGAAGGCGGATGAATATGACCTCTTCATCAAAGACCAGTTCGACTTCGGCCTGCGGTATTTCTTGCCGCGGGCTTGGGGTGTTTTCGAGCCCTTCGCCGGTGTGCCT
This sequence comes from uncultured Dehalococcoidaceae bacterium, assembly GCA_964645025.1. Taxonomy (GTDB): domain Bacteria; phylum Chloroflexota; class Dehalococcoidia; order Dehalococcoidales; family RBG-16-60-22; genus Fen-1077. The sequence continues at coordinate 2,809 of CAZXYV010000045.1, forward strand.
CCCTTTTCCAGTTATCAGGGACTGCCCATGCGGCTGCTCGCCATGTGTAACGACCCGGCTTTCCGGAAGTCCTTTAGAGCCATCTGGAAGGCCAGCCGGGAGTATGCCCGGTGGCAGCAGACTGTCATCGAATGCCGTAGAGCGTCCCGTGAGGCCGGCTTCCCGTCCTGGACCGGCGGTATGGCCCTGGCGCCTTTCGATACCTTGGCCGATATGCTCCGGGGTACGCGCGGCATCGCCCTGGACATGTACCGCCAGCCGGAAAAACTGCTCGAAGCCCTGGCAACGGTAACCCCTCAAAGCATTAAATCGGCCGTGGCCGGGGCCGACGCCTCCGGTTGCCCGATGATATTTATCCCGATGCACAAAGGCGATGACGCTTTTATGTCCCTCAAACAGTTCGAGAAATTTTACTGGCCCACCTTCCGCAAGCTCCTGCTGGGCATCATCAACGAAGGTTGCGTGCCGGTGATGGTTATTGACGGCAGCTATAATACCCGGCTGGAAATAATCAAAGACCTGCCCCGGGCCTCGGTGGTCTGGATTCTGGAACAGACCGATATCTTCAAGGCCAAAAAAATCCTCGGGGACTCGGCCTGTATTGGCGGCAATGTCACCGCGGCGCAGCTTTATACGCAAACACCCCGGGCCATTAAAGCGTATTGCCGCAAGCTCATCGAGGTCTGCGGAGAAAACGGCGGTTATATCCTTACCCTCGGTTCCAGTGTCGACCGGTGTAACCCGGCCAATTTACAGGCCATTATCGAAGCGGCTAAAGAATACGGCGTCTATTAGCCGGAATAAAAAAGAAAGAGGTATTTTACATGACGACAGCTAAAAAATGGGAAGAGATGACCTGGCAGGAAAAACGCGAGGAGCGCTTCAAGCGGTGGCTCTCCCCGCCCATGGTGAAATTCGTCAACCCCGAGGCGGAAAAGCTCTATAAGCAAAGGGTGACCCGGCTCATCAAGGCTATCAAGCTGGAGGAGCCTGACCGCGTGCCCGTGATGCTGCCTACCGGTAATTTCCCGGCCTACTACGCGGGCTCCAACTACCGCGCGATGATGTATGATTATGACGCCATGAAGAAGGCATGCATTAAGTTCATGGACGATTTCGGTGACATGGACATGTACTCCCCCCAGATAATTTCTTCGGGTAAAATAGCGGAGGCAATGCAGTCCAGGGTGATGAAATTGCCCGGCCTCGGCCTGCCCGAGGACGCCTCGATGAACCAGATTGTCGAGGGTGAATACATGATGGCGGACGAATACGACCGGCTGATGATGGACCCCTCTGACTATTATCTCCGCGTTACCCTGCCCCGCACTACGGGTCTTTTCGAGTCGTTCAAGAAGCTGCCGCCTCTCCGTAACCTCCAGGGCGCCGCGTGGATTACCGCCCTCGCCGACCCCGATATACGAAAGACATTCCAGACCCTGATGGACCTGGCCGATGAACAAAAGCGGTATCAGTCTACCCTGATACAGGCCAATTTATTAGCCATGTCCCGCGGCTATCCCGCCTTCCGCAGCATCGGCCTCATGGCCGGGGGGGCACCCTTCGACCACTTCGCCGATTTACTGCGGGGCACGCACGGCATCGTCATGGATATGTACCGCCAGCCCAAGAAGCTGCATGAGGCCATGGAGCACCAGCTAAGGTTAACTCTTTCAGCTATTAAAAATGCGCCCGTGCTGGGCTCCCCCGTCTGCTTTATAGCCCTGCACAAGGGCGATGACACCTTCATGTCCGATAAACAGTTCGAGACCTTCTACTGGCCGGGCCTGCAAAAAATCATGCTTGCCATGATTGAAGAAGGACTCGTGCCCATGCCGTTTGCCGAGGGCAGGTACACTAACCGCCTGAAGCAGATTACGGATACGCCCAGGAGCGGCGTCATCTGGTGGTTCGACCAGACGGATATGGCCCAGGCCAAAAAGTATCTGGGCAACGTCGCCTGTATCCTGGGGAACGTGCCCACGTCGGTCGTCAAGACCGGCACGGTGGCCCAGGTGAAGGAAAACTGCCGTAAGCTCATCGAGACCTGCGCCCCGGGCGGCGGCTATATCCTGGCCGGCGGCGCCAGCATCGATAAAGGCAAGTTCGAGAACCTCAAGGCCATGATGGAAGCCGCTTATGAGTACGGCACGTACAAGAAGTCAAAAAAATAAACGGACTAAAGCGCCGGAGCGCGTTAAGGAGACCATAAATATGAGTACGAATAAAAAATGGGCAGATATGACCTGGCAGGAAAAACGCGAGGAACGCTTTAAGCGCTGGCTCTCCCCGAAAAACGTGAAGTTCGTCTCCCCGGAAGCAGAGAAACAGTATAAAGCGCGTGTCACCAGGTTCATCAAGGCCATCAAGATGGAGGAGCCCGACCGCGTGCCGTGCATACTGCCCATGGGCTATTTCCCGGCCTATTATGCCGGGGTCACCTTCCGCACGATTATGTATGACTATGCCGAACTCAAACGCGCCTGGCTCAAGTTCATCAATGATTTTAAAGATGCGGATTCCGTTAACGGCCCCAGCCTGGTCATGCCGGGCAGGATAATGGACGCTCTGGATATCAAGAACATGAAATGGCCCGGCCATGGCCTGAGCGAGGATGCCTGGTACTACCAGTTCATCGAAGGCGAATACATGAAGGCCGATGAATATGACCGGCTCATCAGAGACCCCTCCGACTATACCTTCCGGGTCAACCTTCCCCGCACGGCCGGCATCTTTAAATCTTTTGAAAAACTACCGCCGCTCCGCTCCCTGCAGGGCAACCGACTGGGATGGGTGCCTGCCCTGGCGGATCCCGAAATACGCAAGTCTTTCCAGACGATGCTGGACCTGGGAGAGGAATACCAGAAATGGCAGGCGGTGGTTACGGAGGTAAGCCAGATTGCGCTGGCCGAGGGATTACCTAACCTGCGCGGCGGCATGGCCGGCGCTCCGTTCGATACCCTGGCCGATATGTTGCGGGGCACCCAGGGCATTTCCGTGGACATGTTCCGGCAGCCGGAAAAAATCATCGAATACGTTGAGGCCATCACACCCCAGATGATTGAGCAGACCATCGATGTAGCCGATAGGCTGGAATGCCCGGTCATCAGCATGCCCCTGCACAAGGGCGATGATGTCTTCATGTCCGATAAGCAGTTCGAGAAGTTCTACTGGCCTACCTACCAGAAGATGCTCCTGGCCATGATTAACGAAGGGCTCGTGCCTTTCCCGTTCGCCGAGGGCAAGTACAATAACCGCCTCAAGCAGATTGCGGACATGCCTAAAAGCGGCGTCGTCTGGTACTTTGACCAGACGGACATGAAAGAGGCGAAAAAGATACTGGGTAACGTCTCCTGTATCGTGGGTAATGTGCCGACTTCGATTCTTATGACCGGCACGAAGGAGCAGGTCAAGGAAAGATGCCGCGAGCTCATCGAGGTCTGTGGCCCGGGCGGCGGCTATATCCTGTGCGGCGGCGCCAGTGTTGATAAGTGCCCTCCGGAGAACCTGCGCGTGATGATGGAAGCCGCTTACGAGTACGGCACGTACAAGAAGCCAAAGAAAAAAACGGACTGAAGCGCCGGAGCGCGTTAAGGAGACCATAAATATGAGTACGAATAAAAAATGGGCAGATATGACCTGGCAGGAAAAACGCGAGGAACGCTTTAAGCGCTGGCTCTCCCCGAAAAACGTGAAGTTCGTCTCCCCGGAAGCAGAGAAACAGTATAAAGCGCGTGTCACCAGGTTCATCAAGGCCATCAAGATGGAGGAGCCCGACCGCGTACCATGCATTCTGCCGACGGGCTATTTCCCGGCCTATTATGCCGGGGTTTCTTTCCGTACCATCATGTACGACTACGATGCGATGAAACGCGCTTGGCTCAAGTTCCTGCATGATTTTAAAGACGCAGATACTTTCATGGGCCCCGGCCTGGTCGTGCCGGGCCGGATACTGGACGCCTTGGACATCAAGAACATGAAATGGCCCGGTCACGGCCTGGGCGAGGACGCCTGGTACTTCCAGCACATCGAAGGCGAATTCATGAAGGCCGATGAGTATGACCATCTCATTAGTGACCCCTCCGACTATGTCCTCCGGGTCAACCTCCCCCGCATGGTGGGCATATTAAAATCTTTTGAAAAACTGCCCCCCCTCCGCTCCTTTCAGGGCAGCCGTCTGGCCCTGGTGCCCATCCTGGCCGACCCGGAAATACGCCGGGCTTTCCAAACGATGATTGACCTGGGCGAGGAATACCGGAATTGGCAGGCGGCTGTAAACGAAGTCAATCAAAAAGCGCTAGCTGAAGGCCTGCCTAATGTATTCGGCCTCTTAGGCGGCGGCGCCCCTTTCGATAGACTGGCCGATCTGCTACGGGGGACTCCGGGCATTTCCGTGGACATGTTCCGCCGGCCGGAAAAAATCATCGAATACCTAGAGGCCACTACTCCCCAGACAATCGAGCAGCTCGTCCGTATATCCGCTAATCTCGATTGCCCGATAATCAGCGGGCCTCTCCATAAGGGCGATGATGCCTTCATGTCCGATAAACAGTTCGAGAAATTCTACTGGCCTACCTATCAGAAAGTGCTACTCGCCATGATCAACGAAGGCCTGGTGCCTATTGCCTTCGCCGAGGGCAGATACAATAACCGCCTCAAGCAAATCACCGACATGCCTAAAAGCGGCGTGGTCTGGTACTTCGACCAGACGGACATGAAAGAGGCGAAAAAGATACTGGGTAATACCTCCTGTATTATGGGTAATGTGCCGACCTCAATCCTCATGACCGGCACGGCGCAGCAGGTCAAGGAAAGATGCCGCCAGCTCATCGAAGACTGCGCCCCAGGCGGCGGCTATATCCTGAGCGGCGGCGCCCAAGTCGATAAATGCCAGCCGGAAAACCTGCGTGCCATGATGGAGTCCGTGGAAGAATACGGGTATTATAAATAAACAGGATTGTCATTGCGAGCGAAGCGTAGCAATCCGCTATTATCAATAAGGCAAAATATGGGATTGCTTCGTCGTCCCGACTTGTCGGGACTTCCTCGCAATGACAACCATATATTGATGAGGCTCTCCAAGCGGAGGTTATGACCATGGACAGCGTCAAGAACTGGAAAGACCTAACCCCGAAGCAGAAGCGGGAAGAGAGGTTTAAAAAGTGGTTATCTCCCCCCGGCGTAAAATTTGATAGCAAAGAAGCCGAAAAGCTTTACAAAGCACGGGTGACACGGCTCATTAAAGCCATCAAGCTCGAGGAAGGCGACCGTGTACCCTGCATGCTGCCGGTGGGCTATTTCCCGGCTTACTACGCCGGCTATGACCTCAAGACAGTCATGTACGATTACGAAAAGCAGCGGGATGCCTGGCTGAAATTCATGCATGATTTTGGCGATATGGACACCTTCAGTGGCCCGGGTCTGGTATTACCCGCTCCGGCGCTGGAAATAATCAACCACAAGATGCATAAATGGCCGGGCCACGGCATCAGCGATGATGTAGCTATGTACCAGTTCGTCGAGGGGGAGTATATCAAAGCCAATGAGTACGACATACTTATTAAAGACCCGACCGATTTCTGGCTGAGGACCTTCATGCCCCGCGAGGCCGGGGCTTTTACGCCGCTGGCCAGTCTCCCCCACCTGACGCCGTTCATCGGCATACCGATTTTCTACCTCTCCGCCTTCGGCAATCCGGAGATACAATCGGCCTTAAAGACGATGATGAAGGCCGGTAATGAAATAGTAAAATGGCAGAGGATTACCGGCAAGGTCGCCCGTGTAGCCATAAAGGCCGGCTATCCACCTCTTTCCGGCGGCATGTCCGGGGCACCCTTCGATATGTTGACTGATATGTGCCGCGGCACGACGGGCATCGTCATGGACATGTTCCGGCAGCCGGAGAAAATCCTCGAGGCGGTAGACAGGATTACGCCCATCGTCATCGACGAAGCGGTCAAAGGCGCCGAAATGGCAATATCTCCGGTGATTATCATGCCCCTGCACAAAGGCGATAAAACTTTCATGTCCCAGAAACAGTTCGAGACGTTTTACTGGCCCAGCCTCAAGAAGGTCTGTCTGGGGCTGATTAACGAAGGGCTCGTGCCGATGCCTTTCGCCGAAGGCAACTATATACCGCGCCTGCAGACCATTAGTGACATGCCCCGGGCGTCGATGCTATGGTACTTCGAGTATATGGACATGGCGCTGGCGAAAAAGATTGTGGGCGGTAATGCCGGTATCGTCGGCAACCTGCCTATTTCCATAGTGGCCACCGGCACACCTGAAGCGGTTAAAAAAGGCTGCCGCAAGCTCATCGAGACCTGCGCCCCGGGGGGAGGTTATATCCTGGGCGCAGCAGCCAGCATGGATAGAGGCCGCATTGAAAATCTGCACGCCATGATGGACGCAGCCAAAGAATACGGCGTGTATAAATAGGGAGATGAACGGGTGGAGACAAAGGTATCAAGCGCTAAAAAAGAAGTCATTATTGCCATTACCCGGCCGACGGTGCTCATCGGCGAACGTATCAACCCCACCGGCAAGAAAAAGCTGGCGGAAGCTTTAAAAGCCGGTGACCTGGAGGTCATCCGCGCCGAAGCTATCGCGCAGGTTGCGGCCGGCGCCGACATCATCGATGTTAACGTCAATGCCCCGGGCGTGGATGACGTCGCCATGCTGCCGAAGGCCGTGAAAGTGGTGATGGAGGCAGTCGATGCCCCCATCTGCATCGACAGCCCCAATATCGACGCCCTTGCAGCCGCCCTGAAAGTCTATAAAGGCAAGGCCCTCGTCAACTCCGTTAGCGGCGAAAAGCACCGCCTGGAGCGCGTCCTGCCGCTCGTTAAAGAGTATGGCGCGGCCGTCGTCGGCCTGGTGCAGGATGATGAAGGCATCCCTAAAAACGCCGACCGGCGCGTGGCCATCGCCCACAAAATCGTGGCGAGCGCGGAGAAAGCCGGTATCCCCAGGGAGAACGTGGTTATCGATGTCCTGGCATTTGCCATCGGCGCCGAGGCCAACTCCGGTAAAGACGTTCTCGAGGCCATCCGCCGCATACGGGAGGAACTGGGGGTGAACATGACCATGGGCGCCAGCAATATTTCTTTCGGGATGCCCGACCGCCCCATCATCAATAACACCTGGGTCTCCATGGTTATCGCCGCCGGCGCCACGGCCCTGATCGTCGATGCCGCCAAGGTGCGGCCTTCCGTCCTGGCGACCGACCTCGTCCTGGGGCGCGACCGGTTCGCCCGCCGCTTTATTGAAGACCACCGCAAGCGGCAGCAGCAAGCTCAGGCTTGACACCCACCCAAGCAAGGTCTATACTTTAAGATGCGCAACGCGGGGTAGAGCAGTGGCAGCTCGTCGGGCTCATAACCCGGAGGTCGTTGGTTCAAATCCAACCCCCGCTACCAAGATTCACAAGGGTTCTGGTCAACGGAACTCTCAAATACTTCCGAAAGCTCGCGAAAGCGGGCTTTTTCATTATCTTCACCCCTAGAACCAGCGGTAATAGAACTTGCACAACAGCTGGCCCAGCAGATGCTGGCAAACCTCTTTAAAGCCAGCGGTATGGGTTTATCCCCCACCACTGGCACCACCACAGGCCTGAAGGACTTAGAGCAAGACATACCGCTATGGGTGGCCAGTCTAAAGGCCCGTTACCATTCACCCAGAACTATTCAAGGGTACGAGGCCGAGCCTCTATATGACCTGTCACACCAGTGTCTTTCGGATGAGGCTTAATGTACCC
>CAZXYV010000046.1:0-10519 GCA_964645025.1 uncultured Dehalococcoidaceae bacterium
CAATGTCGGGGATGAAGGCGGCTTTGCCCCTTCCCTCCCCTCGAATAAAGATGCCGTCGAGGTCATCCTGGTCGCTATCGAGTCGGCCGGTTACAAGCCCGGGAAGGACTGCTTCATCGGCCTGGACCCGGCCTCGAGCGAGTTTTATCAGGACGGCAAATACGTGCTCGCCCGGGAAGGCAAAACATTGAGTCCTGCCGAGATGGTAGCGTTTTATGTCAAGTGGGTGGCCGCCTACCCTATCATCAGCATCGAGGACGGCATGGCCGAGGACGACTGGGACGGTTGGCAGCTCATCACCAAAAAGTTGGGCGGTAAAATCCAGCTCGTCGGCGACGACCTCTATGTCACCAATGTCAAACGTCTCGCCCAGGGCATCAGCCGGAAGGCGTCCAACTCGATACTCATCAAGCTCAACCAGATAGGCACGCTGACGGAGACCATCGACGCTATCAGGATGGCCCGGGAGGCCGGCTGGACGGCCGTTATCAGTCACCGCTCCGGCGAGACCGAGGACACTACTATTGCCGACCTCGTCGTGGGGCTGAGCACCGGCCAACTCAAAGCGGGGGCGCCCTGCCGCTCCGAGCGTACCGCCAAGTACAATCGCCTCCTCCGCATTGAGGATGAGCTCGGAGATAAGGCAAAATACGCGGGGATGAAGGCGTTTTACAATATTTCACTTCACTAGACTATACTTTACTGACTAATGGGTTAATAATGGCTGTATCATTAAAATTAAGATTCGATGTCTTTAAAAGAGATGATTTTACGTGCCAGTATTGTGGACGTAAAACACCAGAAGTTATTTTGGAATTAGAGCACATAATCCCTTTATCCAGGGGTGGTACTGATGAAATAGATAATTTGACTACCTCATGTTTTGAATGTAACAGGGGCAAAGGAGCATCTTTGCTTGATACCATTTTAAAAGATAAAGATATACACAACGAAACTGTTTTATTAGCGGAAAAGGAATTTCAGCTTGCCGAATATAACTTTCTAAAGAAAAAAATTAGAGAGCGAGAAAATATCGAAATAGCAGAATTGACGGAGTATTTCAGTAGTAAAATCCATGGCGAACCTATTAGTTCTGCCAAAAATGAATTCCCAGGTTATCTTGTTAGACAATGTCTTAAAAATATAAGCTATATTGATATCTTTGAACTCATAGATATAGCTATAGATATTACATCAAGAGATTCCAAAGGTGATTCTCATACTATTGCCGCTGCGAAATATTTATCAGCAATCCCCAGAAATAAACTGAGAGAAAAGAAAGATACTACCACAGCTCCAAATAAATTAGAGAAGTGAAGTAAAGTATAGTATAGAAAAGAGAAGAAATGACGGAAATAGTCCCCGGTATTCACTGGTTTAAGCTGCCAATGATTATTTCGGATGAGTCAGGCCTGGCCTTCGTCAATGTCTACGTCATTAAAGGAACCAGCGGCTATCTCCTGGTTGACGCCGGCTGGAATACGGAAGAATCGTTTGCCGCCCTGAAAAAGGGTATGGCGGAAATCGGCTCCGATATTAAAGACATCTCGCAGATACTGGTCACCCATGTCCACCCCGACCACTACGGCATGGCCGGGCGCATTAAGAAACTCTCCGGGGCCAGTCTCGCCATGCACCACATCGAAAAAGGGTTCATCGATTCAAGATATGTCTCCATGGATTTTCTGATTAATCAGATAGACCGGCTGCTCATGGCCAACGGCGTGCCGCCTAAAATAATAGCCCGCCTGAGCAAGGCCACCGTGGGACTGGAGCAATACGTCGTCCCCATCTACCCCGATATCACCCTCCACGACGGCGAAACCATTACTACCGGGCTGTTTACCTTTAATGTCCTCTGGACTCCGGGGCATTCCTCCGGCCATATCTGCCTCTACGAACCGGAGGAAAAAATCCTGCTCTCCGGCGACCATATCCTGCCGACCATCACACCCAACATCAGTGTCCATCCCCAGGCCATCGAAAACCCCCTGGGCCGGTACTTAGATTCGCTCAATGAACTGAAGCAACTGGAGGTAGAGCTCGTTCTGCCCGGCCATGAAAAGCCATTTTCCGGCTTCAGAAAGCGTGTTGAGAGCATACTCAAGCACCATGAGCAAAGGAACGGCGAAATTCTGGCGGCTCTGGCGGATAAGGCCAGGACTAGTTTCCAGATTGCCCAGGAAGTGACCTGGGGTCTTAAAGGCAGCTGGCAATCTTTACCCGACTTCCACAAAAGGATAGCTATCCTGGAAACGCTGGCCCACCTGGAGATGATGGCCGCCAGAGGACGGGTGGACAGGCTGCCCGGAGAGGATATTATGCTTTTCCGGCGGACCTCGCCGCCCCGATAATTTCAGACAGTTTTTTAATCCCCTCTTTGGCCATGAACCGCTCGATTCCCTCCAGGACGTCGAGGGCGGCGCGGGGATTGCTGTAAGTTGCCGAACCGACCTGCACGGCGCTGGCACCCGCCATGATGAACTCCATGGCGTCCGCGGCGCTGGTAATACCCCCCAGGCCGATAACCGGTATCTCCACGACACCAGCCACTTCATACACCAGTGCCAACGCCAGGGGCTTTATTGCCGGTCCGGACAGGCCCCCGGTAATGTTACCGATGGACGGTCGCCTTTTGGATATGTTTATCGCCATGGCCTTGAAGCTGTTGATGAGTGATACGGCGTCGGCGCCAGCTCCGGCCACGGCCCTGGCTACGCCAACGATGTCGCCGGTATTAGGGGTAAGCTTGACGATTACCGGCAGAGAGGTAGCCGCTCTGACCGCGGCGGTGACTGCGGCGGCGGTATCGGGATTGGCGCCGAAGAGGGCGCCGCCGGCCCTGACATTAGGACAGCTAATATTGACCTCAAGGCCGCTGACGCCTTTAACGCCATCCAGCCTTTTCGCCAGTACCGCGTATTCATCGATAGTATCGCCAGCGATGTTGACGATGACCGGTACCCGCCAGCCCGCCCAGACAGGCGCTTTTTCCTTTATCAGCGCTTTTACGCCGATGTTTTGCAGCCCGATGGAGTTGATAACACCGCTGGCGGTCTCCACGAGGCGCGGCTGCGGATTCCCCTCCCGCGGCTCCAGAGTAGTGCCTTTGCAGATGATTGCCCCCAGTTTCTGGATATCAAACACCTGGCTGTATTCCGTCCCGTAACCGAAGGTGCCAGAGGCGGTTATGACCGGGTTGGCCAGGCGCAGGCCTTTTATGTTTTTCGGGGCTAACTGCATGGATAAATCTACCGTCACTTTTTCTCCCCGTGATTAGTTTCTGGCTCAAAGCTTACCAGACTGGATAACACCATTTCAAGTTAATATACCAGTCCCAATAAATTAAAAACTCCTAATTTTGTACCATCACCTCCTCAATCCCTTCAGGCCGAGTCTTCTGGTCGAGGCCTTCAGGGTGAATAGGACGTTTTCCGCCTTAATATGAAATATGATAATTTGGTTAATTCATTGCTTAACTATCTCAGTTATTTTATTTGGGTGTTAACCCTCAACCGAACAGGGCAGACTCCTGCTTGCTGGTCCACCCCGGGTAAATATATTATGGTTTCAGGGTACCGTTATGAAGGCGACGCTGACTTCATCAGATAAGTCAACACACGGCTCCGAGGCCAGAAGACTTCGCATCGGCTGTCTTCTTACCCAGCAGAGCCTGGCCGAGCTGGCCGGTATCCCCCGGGAGCACGTTGACCTGCTGGAGCATAATTACCCCGTGCCGCTGGATAGCAAACGCCGTATCTTCAAGGAATTGTGGGCCATTAAAACAAAGAAGTGATGCCATAAGGCACCACTCCTCTTTCCGGTGCGCCGCCGGTTTTACCTGAGGCCGGCATCAAGCTCAACTTTTATCTTAAATCCCTCTTAATCCACACCTATCAGTGCAGGTTCACGTACTGGCTTACCCGGGCCGGAATCGTCCGCTCAATGGACAATACCGGGCCATCGGCAGGCTTGACCTCGAGCGAGAACCGGTGATAAGGCCCGATACTGACATTTCCCGAGGTAGGCACAATTATCGTTACCTGGAATAGCTCATTGGGGTCCAGGAGGTCGTCGCTATTTATGGTGCTTAACTTCGTGATTGTCCAGTTCATGGATGGTACCAGGTTATTAGCGTCCATATAAGAGATGACCAGCGGGCTGATGTTGGCCGTTGAAGGGCTGAAATCCACCGGAGTTCCGGCCGCCGGGATGCCGACGCATATATAAATTTCGCTCGCCACGCCATTATCCATCTTGGCGATGATATCGCCTCTTATCTCTACCGCGGCCATAGTTGACTCTAACCCCGCGTTAACGGCCTCTTTCACTTTCTGTGAGGCAAAAAGACCGGCGGAGAGGACCACGTAGGCAAACACCGACGCCACGATAACGAAGGCGATGAGGATAATAGCCGTTTCCAGACCGGTAATGCCTTCCTGAGCTTGACGTAATTTTACCCAAAGCCTCTTAATCATTATGCCCTCCCCTTCATCCAGAAGAGTAACAACATAAGGTCAACACGCTGTTTTGCAGCGCCCACCCCTGTTTTACTGATTCTGTTTGCTATCTGCAGGCGGTTTTTCGCCATTGCAGCATACTGAGGATAACAGGGCGGTGATAATTAAAACATAAATATTGGCTTTCGGCATATAAATAATTCATTACAGTTTGAATGGTACCGAGGTTATTTAAGGACAGTATAACCGCCTGTCATTGCGAGGAGTCCTTCACAAAGTGAAGGATGACGTGGCAATCCCAAACTTAAGTTAAGTCAATGCTAGAGATTGCCACGGCCTTCGGCCTCGCAATGACATTAAGGAAAGTCATAAAAAAGGAAGCAACGAGCGGCGATAAAACATTAGCGGGCATATCATCCGCTTTTAAGGCCCCCGGATTAATGCCCGCTAAATGGCATTTTATAATTAAATAATTTTACAGTAGTGAAGGTATATCCTTGGATACGTCTTCCAGCGCTTTTAGCTTGTCCTCGGTCTCTTCCTGTCTCTTCTTGAACTCGGGGATAAGGTCGGTGGAGCGGAGGTAGTAGTCGCGCACTTTCTCCACGTCGCTGAGCTCGGACAGGAGCACGGTAACATCCACCAGCCCTCTCTCCCGCGGATAATCGCCGTTCCTGATGATAGCCTCCGGGGCGATGTCCCTCATATAATCCCCGATTTCCTTGACCATGTCCATGTTCATTTCCTTGGCGGGACCGGAGACGAGGTATAATGCCCTCCGGCAATCGGCAGGGTTGCACTTGAGTGATAGCTCGCTGATGGCCTCATCCATGGCCTGGATGCCTTTCTGAATTTCCGAGCCCTTCTTCCTGAAATCGGTCTTCGTGCTGAGGGGGAGCTTGAACAGCGGCGCCATGGTCTTGCCGTAACCGATAACCGTCCACCCCACCACCGTCTGAATGATATCGCCGGCATCGAGCAGCTTGGCCCCGATGTATTTCGACTTTTTCTCTTCACCGGCGCAGAGCAGGTTATAGAACGGCTCGACGATCATGCCGTTAATTTTCGATATGTTGGTCTGAATTGAAGAGTCTTTCCTGACATACCTTTGATTATCAATGATAAAGACGGCATCGGCCACGGAGTAGCATGATTTCAGACACGTCGCTACGTTGAATACCGTCCTCTCCTCGGTGGATTCTTCATGTTCGAAAGGAAGGACGACCAGGTCCCATATCGGCTTATCAATATAGCGCTCTTTCAGGAACTGCGTGAGGACGGATATCGCGCCGGAGCCGGTACCACCCGCTGAGCCGGCGATAAGCAGGAAGGCATCCGTCTCAAAGAACCCCTTGGTGGTCCGGATGGCGTCAACGATTTTATCGGCATCTTCCTTGGCTATCTCGGCGCCGAGCTCGTTGATTTTACCCACGCCGTGTCCGCCAGTCTTGCGGCCGCCGATGAGGATTCTATGGCGGTGGTCTTTACTGATGCAGGATAACCCGCTTAAATCGGCGGCATCCGTATTAACGGCGAAAGCGCCGGTAATGATGTTCATCCCACGCCGGCCCTTAGCCCTACCGTTCAGCCTGGCAAACTCATCCGCAATTCTACCACCACATTGTCCTAAGCCAACAACCACTAATTTCATATCACACCTCAAATATATTATTATGTATTCATGCTATTTTTAGCATAATGACACGAGATTGTCAATGATTGTATCGGTTGCACGTCAGGGATATTTTAGTACCATGATAACGCATGACTTTAGGTCTATTTCTACTCAGTACCAATTTGTTTATTGAAAAAGTGGAAGTTGAAGAATATAATAGTAAAGCTGGTAAAGATACCGCTATTTTGGTGAACGGGTGGGCGTATGTCTCCTGAATTAAAAGAAGGCAACATCAGCGACTTTGAAAGGGCAGTAGCCCGGGCCGAGGCTTTGAGCCGGGCGGCCAAAGCGGCGGCCGGGGTATCGAACAAGGCTGCCTACGAGGCGGCGTACCGGGCGGAGCAGATTGGCCGGGAGGCTAAAGAGGCCGCCGTGGCTGCGGCCGCGGCCGCGCAGGAAGCGATAAGCCGGGCGGAGAAGGTCGTCCATGAGGCCAGGGAAGCCGCCGAAGCAACGATTAAGGCGGCCCAGGAAGCCATTGCCCGTGCCGAGGAAGTCGCCAGAAAGCCCAAAGAGACTACCCAGTCCGTCGTCAAGGCCTTCGAGGAGGCCATCACCCGGGCGGAAAAGACAGGTATCGAGGCCATGCATACCGCGGAATCGGCCCTGATGCTATCCCAGGAAGGCCTGAGCCGTATTGATGAAACCAGCCGCCAGGCCAGAAAAACGGCCGATACCGCCGCGGAAGTCTCCCGTGAAGTGGTAAATAAAGCCGAGGCGACGGTTAAAATGGCCCGCGAGGCTGCCGAAGAATCTCTGAAAAACCTCAGAGAGGCAATCAACCGGGCGGACAGGATGGCCAAGGAAGCCAGGGATGCAGCCGAGGTGGTTAACCGGACGGCTAAAGACACGATAAGCCGGTCGGAAAGAACCAGCAAATCAACCCGAGAAATGGCCGATGTCGCAGCCAGGGCGGCGGAAGAAGTGTCCGGCCGGACTGAGGCTATCAGCAAAGTCGCCAGGGAGGTCGCCGAGGCGTCACTAAGGACATCCCAGGAAGCGGTGAACCGGATTGACGCCCTCGGCAAGGAAACCAAGCAGGCAACCGAAAATCTACAAAAAGTGGCCCAGGAAACAATGAGCCGGGCTGAAGAAATATCCGCGGAGACGATGGCGGCGACCGAGACCGCCATCGAAGTGACCCGAGAAACCTCGGCTAAATCAATTAAGGTCTCGCAGGAAGCTATCAAACGGGCAGAATTATTAAGCCAGGAGACACGTGATAACGCCGCGAAATCCGCCGCGGAATTCCAGGAAGCTATCACCAGGGTTGAACAGGTATGCCTTGAAACCAAAGAGTTAGCTAAGGCGTCGGCTGTCAAGGGGCAGGAAGCCGCCGCCCGGGCCGAAGAGATAGGGGAAGAGGCCAAAGACCGGGCCGAGGCGTTGTCCCAAGAGTTCCTGCAGGCTGTTGCCAGAATGGAAGAAATGAGTAACGCCGCCAAGGCCGTAACCGAGGCGACAGCCAAGGCGACCCAGGCAGCCATCGAAGCATCGAAAAAAGAGTCCGAGCAGGCGGTGGCCCGGGCCGAAGCCCTGAACAGGGCGGCCATAGAGACATCAGAGGAATCAATGAAAATCGTCCGCGCCGCCGTTGAAACGGCCATTGCTTCGACACAGGCCACTGCCGAGGCTTCCCAGAAGGAAATCCAGGCAGCCTTAGTCCGCGCCGAAGCGATAAGCCTCCGGACCAGGGAAGCCGGTGAAGCAGCGGTAAAATCAGCCAGGGAGGTGACGGGGGCATTAGTCAAAGCCGCCCGGGAATCGGCGGAGAGAACCGTAAAAGCCATTAAAGAAGCCACCGAGGCATCGGCCAAGGTCGCACGGGAGGCGGCCGGGGTATCGATATCCGCCTTCAGGGAAGCGATAAGCCGGGCCGAGGCCACCGGTCAGGTCGCCCGGGAGACCGCCGAAGCATCCCTGCGGGCCTATAAAGCCAATATACCTGAAGGCGAGGCTACCGACGAAGAAGCCACGGAAGCCGAGACCACCGGTGCAACCCCGGAGAGCGTTACGAGCGGCGAGATAGAGGATAGCGGTGCCGCAGGACAGGCAGTCGATGAAGCTCAGAAAGAGGCGGGAGAAGAGGTGGCAGAAACCGACAACCGACCCAAGCAGAAACGCAAAGAAGGCAGAAAGAAGATGGAGGCCCGCCTGGAATCACTGGCCAAGATGTACGAAAGCAGGAAAACTCAGCCGTCCGGGAAAACTGACTCCGATGAGGAAAAGGACTGACAGGCTACGATTTAATAGAGTTGTTTAAAAGTAAAATATAAAAAAAACAGGCGGAATTGGGTGCCAGCACCTACAATATTGCTTGACTTTTTCAAGGGTGCACCATATACTGGGCACTGAGTAGTGACTGCGTAAATACCGCAATTTTAATAAAGCTAAAAATATTAAAAGGTTAATTAAAGGAGGTGCCCTGTGGCTGCCCAGAAAGATCGCACAAAGAAGTCCTCCCCCCCGGTCGAGGTAAAAGCTGAAGCTCCTGCCGAGGTAGAGGCGATGGAAGAACGACCTAAATCCGCGCTTGACGAAGTCATGAGCCAGGCCGAAAGGGCCTATGCTGCCTACATGGATGCCGAGCGTCAGGTCGCCAAGGCTTACCATGAAAATGAAATGCAGGTAGCTAAAGCCTATAAAAGGGCGGAAGCGCAGGCCTCCAGGACTTATGAATCTCATGCGGCGAAGGCGTTAAAAGACCGCGATGAGGCGATAGCTAAAGCCACTAAAGCGCGTCAGGACCTGATGCAGCGGGCTGAAGACGCCTACCAGGCGGCCGAGGCAGCCGCCAGCTCGGCTTATGAAGCTGCTATCGGCGAGGCTGCCAGAGCCCGTGACGAGAACGTGGAGAGGGCCTGGACGGTACGCGATGAGACCATCGAGCAGGCCTGGCAAATCTATTCCAAGATAGCCAGATAGTTATCTCAGGCAGACAAACCGTTTTTCCTGCCGTTTCCGCTGGCAATGGTAGGAAATGAATCCAGCTACCTGTCAAACGGAAGGTGAATATTGCTCAGCAATAGAGAGGGGGTTTCGGCCCCCTCTCTTTCTTTTACCCCCCTTGCCCTAACGACCGGCTTTGCCCTAAAAGTAGAGTCCGCCCTGTCATCCTGAGCCTTTCGGTTACCCTCAGGGTTCATCCTGAAGGATTCTCCCTGAAGGATAAACTCCGCGAAGTGTCTCGTTGGCTCTCCAAGAGGCGAGATTCTTCGTCGCTCTCGCCTGCCATAGTTGCGGAGTGACGGCGAGCAGGTCGCTCCTCAGAATGACATTTGGGGCAAAGCCCTTGCCCTGAGAAAGGGGGATGGGCTGGATAAGCCTAACATAGAAACAAGTAAGTCCGGTGATATCGGTTTTTTCTCAGCGGGTGGCCGGTTGATTGATGGAATCGTCTGATTACAGCAGCGAGGGGATGTCCTTAATCGAGATATCTATACTTCGCTGTGTATTTACCAGACCTTCCTGCCGCTTCTTGAGGTCGCTAATGAGGTTAATGGTTTTACTGAAGAAGTTTCTGACTCTTTCTACATCGCTCAGCTCGGAAAGTATCAGCGTCACATCCATGACGCCTTTTTCCCGCGGGTAGTCACCGCTTCTGATAACGGCCTCGGGTGCCATATTCTTGATATAGGTGCCGAGCTCTTTAATCAGGTCAACGTTAATTTCCCGGGCAGATGCAGAAATGAGATACAGTGCCCTCTTGGAGTCCAGCGGGTTGCATTTAATTGAAAGTCCGCTGACGGCTTCGTCGAGGGCCTGGATTCCCTTCTGTGTTTCCTTTGCCTTGTCCCGGAAATCACGTCTCATCCGGAAAAAGGATTTTAGCGTCGGTGACTGAGAGCGACCGTAACCCAGGGTCGTCCAGCCGACGAGGGTTTGAATGATATCTCCGGCATCGAGTATCTTGGCGCCAATGTACCGGTGCTTTTTCTCCTCGCCGGCGCAGAGCAGGTTAAAAAACGGCTGCGCAATCATCGTGTTTATCCTGAGCAAGTTATGGCTCACGGGCGAGTCTTTCATGGCGTAGCGCTGATTATCCACCAGGAAAATGGCATCCGCCACCAGATAGCTCGATTTCAGGCAGGTGGCCACGTTATATACCGTGCGGTCTTCGGTGGCTTCTTCGTGCTCGAAGGGAAGGATAATGAGGTTATAGACCGGCTTATCCACGTAGCGCTCTTTAATCAGCTGTGTCATGACGCCTATAGCGCCCGAGCCGGTGCCGCCGGCGGCGCTGGCTATCAGCAGGAAGGCATCCGTTTCCGTGAAGTAACGGTCGGTCCTGATAGTCTCGATGACCTTATCGGCGTCTTCCCTGGCTAACTCCGCGCCGAGCTCGTTGATTTTACCCACGCCGTGGCCGCCGGTCTTTTTATTC
>CAZXYV010000047.1:0-10258 GCA_964645025.1 uncultured Dehalococcoidaceae bacterium
GATTACAGGGGTCATAGAATATACTTAAAACTATATAATACCTTAATTGATGATCTTGCGAAAACTGCAGTTCACATTGGCTATGGTTTCGCGAATGACAAGTCTTATCTACTTGGTATAAGGAGGGGGTTCCTTGATATTTCTGCTAAGCGAAAGCTAATCAGAGTATTCACATGGGCAAACCTTCGAAAAACACGGATCAACAACAAATTCTTATTGAAGCTTTGTGCGGTAAGTGGCAGCCTGATTAATATGCTGGTTTTTAGAGCCTCCAGAGCGCCGGCCATCAAAGGCTTAGCTATCACTCAAGTTTCCCGCTTTGATGAGCGTATCAATGAATTCTGGACCAGAGTCTCCAGCCAATTTCCTATAATAGTGGTAAGAAGTGAGGAACTACTTAACTGGAGATATGCTACCGTTCCAGACATAAGCTACTCTATATTCCTTGCTGAAAAAGCCGGGGCAGTCTGCGGCTATCTGGTTCTACGTTGCTTCCAAAGGGAGTACAAAAAAGTGGCCGTGATATACGATCTTCTGGCGGAGTCAGAAGAAGTATCTCGATGCTTACTCTCTACAGCTACAAAGCATTGTCGAAGGGATGGTGCGGACTATATTTACTGGGTTGGCACAGCCAACAATGCTTACCTTAGAACCTTCCGGAAAACGGGTTTTATCTCCAGGCCTTACCAGGGAGAAGGTAAATTACTCGTCTATTCAAGTGCCCCGAATATTTCTAAAGAGTTCATCAGTGATCCACAAAACTGGCTTATTCAATTGGGAGATAGTGACCAATAGTAGGTAATGCATACAATCTACAAATAAAGTGAATCGCGTTATTTTACTAAGCTAATCTGAAGTCACCGGACACATGAACTGGTTTTACGATAAGCTGTTGATGTTGAGACTTATCGAGTCAATTTTGCCAAGGCCTAGGCCGATAGGGGCCATGATAACGTCCGGCCGCAGGCCATACAAAATTTAGAATTATCTGGAAGCTCAGTCTGGCAATGCGGGCACTTCATGGAAAGCACCTTTCGTAATGTTGCTTAAGTGTAAACTCAAGTGATATTGGAAGTCAAGACGCCCGGTGAATGATATTTCAAAGAGTTTGTCGGGTAACAAAATAATATGAAGTAACCTTTGAAGAATTTGTTTGAACACTCCTTATTGCCGGTGGCCCTGAGAACACGTAAAATATCGAGGGGTAAAGGCGTCGGTATACTTAGTTTAATTTATGACTCGCTGTCAAGTTCAAACAACGGATAGGAGCGTTTTTTTATTTCAGCACAAATAAAGGTCTCAATGTTTGATACGCCATCGATTTTGGCAATTACCTCTACGATGAACTGATACAACATTTCAGGATTCTGCAAATGAATACCGGCCAGAATTTCAAAACCGCTCATGAGAGTCATAATCAGGTGTACCTCAGGATGAACCTCAAGTTCGGCGCAGATGGCATTGACTTTATTCAAATCAGCCCGGAGAACAATATAAGCATTAGCCAGATAACCCAGTTTAGCAGGATTGCGTATGGCCGAAATTTTTATGATATCTTCTGCTTTTAAACGGGCTACTCTTCGAGATACCGTAGCCAGGCTAATTCCCAGTTTACCGGCCAATTCCGCGTAGTTTGAGCGCCCGTTTTTTTCCAATTCTTCGATTATAGTTTGATCAGTTTCATCAATGGAGGCAGACTTACCTATACTTGAATCATATTTGAATAACGGATTATATACTTTTTTGTTTTCTATAATAGGAAAGGCATCGATTTTATTTATCCCTTCAACCTTAGGAAGTTCTCTAGTGATATAGTCCTGTAACATTTCCCAGGTGGGAAAATCTGCCAGGAGGATTACGTCAAACCTGCCAAACGTAGTCACTACCAGGCTAATATTATGATTTTTAACGAATTGAGCACAAACTTGGTCCACTTTGGTAAGATTAATATCCAGAGTAATTAAAGCATGGGCATTATACCCGAGTTTGAATGGATTAAGCACCGCTCTGATTGAGATCACGTCTTCCCGAAGCATTTTATCGATTCGTTTCGCAACCGTGGCTACGTTAATACCAAGATTCTTAGCCAAACTGGCGTAGCTATAACGTCCATCACTTTTCAGGGCAGCTATTATCTGGCGGTTGATATTATCAATCATTTGAATACATTGTACAATTAATGAATAATACTGTCAAAATAATTGGTATTTAGTATGTTGACATACCGTAATGACATGGTATAATGCAATATAATAGTATTAATATTGAATATACTTAATTAAATTTTGCATATAATCAGATAAATGGGGAAAATATGAACAAAACCCCCGGAGAGCTTTACCGGGAAAGACTGAAAAGAATAGAGGACGCTACTCAGCTAAAGAAGCCGGATAGGGTCCCTGTACTCCTGGAATTTGGCTATTTTATCGCCAGATATTCCGGCATCACCTACCAGGATACGATATACGATCATGCTAAATGTGTTAAGGCATATCAAAAAACCGTCACCGAGTTAGAGCCTGATGCTTTCCATTGCCTTCCTTTTGATTCCGGCCTGGCCATGGAAACAATTGATACCAGGATAATGAAATGGCCGGGACACGGATTAGCCCCCAACCAGGGCCATCAATATGTGGAAGGGGAATACATGCTGGCAGATGAATATGATTCCTTCATGGAAAATCCCACCGATTTTATCCTGAGGACTTATCTGCCCCGCACCTGCGGAGCTCTGGGCTCGTTCAAGGATTTCCCCGGCTTGTTTAACTATTTGAGCATTGCCAGAGGCAGGATGAGTCCACTTTTTACCGAGCCTGAATTCGTCGCTGCTTGCCAGGCGATTTATAAAACTTCACAGGTGGCGCTGGAATGGAATACCGCCTGGAGGAGCTTTGTTAAGGATATCGAAGAAAAGGGATATCCGGCGATAACTCTGGCCGGCGCAGGGCAAGCGCCCTTTGACTTTTTTTCTGACCATCTCAGGGGTATGAAAGGGACAATGCTGGACATGTACCGCCAGCCGGATAAACTTCTGGCCGCCATGGATAAAGTTTTACCTATGCTGATACGAAAAATCAAAACTCTCACCAAAACAAGTGGCAATAATCTGGTATTCATGGGACCCCACCGGGGAGCGGAAGGTTTCATGTCTTTAAAACAATTTGAGAGATTCTACTGGCCCGGTTTAAAAGCGACTATCTTAGCCTTAATTGAAAGCGGGTTCACGCCCTATGTTCTCTGGGAGGGGGACTATACCTCGCGCCTGAAGTATCTTCTCGAGCTACCCTCCGGGAAAATAATCAACCGCTTTGACAGGACGGACATCTATCAAGCCAGGGAAGCATTGGGCGGGCATCACTGCATCGCCGGCGGTATGTCGCCTTCACTTTTACAGACAGGTAGTGTTCAACAGGTTAAAGACCGATGCAAGAAACTGATTGAAACCATCGGCAGGGACGGCGGCTATATCATGGGACACAGCACCCCGCTGGATGAAGCCAGGATAGAAAATGTCAGAGCCATGATTGAGGCTACCCGGGAATACGGTGTCTACCGATAGGAAAACTCATATAGAAGATATCTGGCTGAAATTCTATTCAAGGAGGGAACCAGGTGCCAAAAGATAAAGAAAAAGTAGTTGAACCGGCGTTTGAACCGGAGCAAACAGTTACCAAAACGCTCAACCTCGGAGGACGCCAGGGGCTTCCCATGAGGGTAGATGTCAAAAACGGTAGAATTATCCGAATCAGACCGCTCCACTTTGATGAAAAGTACTCACTGGAACATATCCAGCCCTGGCAAATTAAGGCCAGGGGTAAAGTATACCAATCGCATATGAAATCCTTGCCTTACGCGATTCAAATAGGGTATAAAAGGAGGGTTTACTCGCCGAACCGGATTCTCTATCCGCTAAAAAGAGTTGACTTTGACCCTGATGGCGAAAGGAATCCCCAGAACCGCGGTATCAGCAAGTTCAAGAGAATCTCCTGGGACGAAGCTACAGATATCATCGCCAGTGAGATAAAGAGAATCCATAAAGAGTATGGGCCTTTTGCCATACTTTGCCAGGGAGACGAGATAGGCCACGGGGAATCGAAGAACGTCCACCGCACCCATGGCTGCCAGAAGTGGCTCCTGGGTAAAATGGGAGGCTATACCGACCAGGTCAGGAACGCGGATAGCGCCGAAGGGTTCTACTGGGGGGCCAAGCACGTCTGGGGAGATATGCAGGAAGGTCAGCAGTCGCCTCAGACGAACTGTTTGAAGGATATTTCCGAGCACACTGAAATGATTTTACACTGGGGGACCGACTTCGAGACTACTCCCCGGGAAAAGGACCCTTCCCTGTTCTCCCTCTGGTACAAGGAACTGGGAATCAAACGTGTTTTTGTAACCCCGGATTTGAACTATGCGGCCGCGGTACATGCCGATAAATGGATACCGGTTATTCCCAACACCGATGCGGCTTTACTGCTGGCCATCGCCCATGATTGGATTACCGAAGGCACCTACGATAAAGAGTATGTCGCCACCCATACTTTCGGATTTGATAAATTTTGTGAATATGTACTGGGTAAAGAAGACGGTATACCCAAGACTCCGGCCTGGGCTTCGCCGATATGCGGCGTTAATGAGTGGACCATCCATGCCCTGGCCCAACAATGGGGCACCAGGCTAACTTCTATCGTTCAATTCGGTGGAGGGGGGATGATTCGCGGGCCATTTTCCAGCGAGCCCGCCAGATTAGAAATTCTGCTGCTGGCGATGCAGGGCATTGGCAAACCGGGCGTCCAGGAATGCTGGCCCACCGCCGGTATACCGCTACCGATGGTGTCTCCGGATTGCAGCAGCGCGGCACCGTTCCGCCGTCTGCCGTGGATGAAACAGCTTATCAGCAAGGTCTTCATCCACAAAGCCATTCTCGAACCGCCTATCTCCCACTGGGGCAAGAGCCGCTTTTTCCTGCCGGTCGAAGACCAGTTCATCAAATACACCTATCCCATACCTAAAGAAGAGGGTGGGACCAGACTCCACATGTTGTGGACCGACCATCCCAGCTGGATAGGCAACTGGAATGGCGGCAACCTGATGATTAAGGCCTGGAGAGACCCCAGTATAGAATTCATCGTGGCGCAACATCCCTGGCTGGAAAATGACTGCCTCTACGCCGACATTATTCTGCCTATCAATACCATCATGGAAGAGGAAGACATCATGTCCACCGGACTGAGCGGAGGGGCTTACGCCACCGTCTTCCATTCGGAAAAAGCCATCGAGCCGATAGGTGAATCCAAGTCCGACTACGAAGCCGTCGGAGAGGTGGCTAAAAAGCTGGGTGTGTGGGAGCAATACTCCGGAGGCAAAACTATTGAAGAAAAAGTGAGGCACGGCTATGAGAACTCCGGAGTAGCCGAGATGGTAAGCTGGGAAGAGTTAAACGAAAAGGGCTATTTTGTCGTTCCACCGCGACCGGATTGGGAAAAAGCCCCGGCCGGTATGTATGAATTTTACAAGGACCCCGATGGCCATCCCGTGCATACGAAATCCGGTAAGATAGAGTTCTATTCACAATGGCTGGCCGAACATTTCCCGGATGATAGGGAGAGGCCCCCGGTCCCCCACTGGGTGCAGGGAGGTCCCGGTTGGTCTCTGGATGAGTCCCTCCTGGGAGAGAGAGCGAAGAAGTATCCTCTGCTGGTAATCTCGAACCATCCCCGGTGGCGAAATCACGTCCAGTGCGACGATGAGTCCTGGATACGGGAAATCCCGACCTGTAAGATGAAGGGCCCGGACGGGTATTTGTATGAACCTGCCTGGATTCATCCTACGGAGGCGGCCAGGAGAGGCATCAAACACGGTGATATTATCAAAATGTATAATGAGCGAGGCACGGTACTCGGGGCAGCTTACGTGACCGAGAGAGTCATCCCGGGCGCAGTCATGCAGGACCACGGCGCCAGGACGGACGAAATCATCTCTCCCGGTGTGGATAGAGGCGGGAACCACAACCTGATTTGCCCGGACCACATCGCCTCGGAACACTGTACCGCCATGGCCACTAACAATTTCCTGGTGGAAATCGAAAAGCTGGACCCCCGAGAAATGGAAGAGTGGCGACAGAAATACCCCGCGGCCTTTAAACGTGATTATGAACCGGCGACCGGCCTCTGTTTCAACAGCTGGGTTGAGGTGGAAGGAGGTAAGCTATAAATGAAAGCTTTTGTCATAGACCTTGCCAGATGCGTCGGATGCTATAACTGCCAGGTAGCCTGTAAAGACGAGCATTGCGGTAACGACTGGACGCCGTATGCCAAACCTCAACCGGACACCGGCCAGTTCTGGCTGAAGATAAACTACGAGGAGAGAGGGACGATACCCAAAGTCCGTGTGGCCTACCAGCCCGTCCTTTGTAATCATTGCGGCTCGGCTCCCTGTATGGCGGCCTGCCCTGTTAAAGGCGCGATGTACCGGAGAGACGATGGACTGGTGATTATCGATCCTAAGAAGTGCACCGGCTGCCGGAGTTGCGTGCTGGCCTGTCCTTACGGGGCTATCTATTATAACGATGACCTTCATTTAGCCCAGAAGTGCACCGGCTGCGCCCATTTATTAGATAAAGGCTGGAAGGAGCCCCGCTGCGCTGATTCCTGCCCGACACAGGCTTTAAGACTTGTTGACGAATCCGAGCTCGGTAAAATCAATGGCCTACTCGAGGTAGCGCATCCCGAGTACGGTACCAAGCCGCGGGTATACTATCTCAACGTGCCTAAGAAGTTTGTCGCCGGTACGGTATATGATATTCTGACCAAAAGGATTATCCTGGGGGCCAATTGTACCCTCACCGGTGAGGGTACTACCTTGACTACGACGACTGATGGATTCGGCGATTTCTGGTTTGAAAATCTTAAGGTAGGCACTTATTCATTAAAGATAGAAGCTAAAAGCTACCATACCAAAATGATAGATAAGATTAACACGGAAAAAGATGTGAACTTAGGGGATATACCACTCTAATTGAAGATGTTGTATAATCTTGAGCATAAGTTTCGGTTTAACGGCTGAGTTAAGCCAAAATCAACAAGGAGATTGAATATGGCTGAAGCTATCGTATCGCCGGATGGGAAGCTGCAAATAATGCGCCACAGCATCGTCTATCCTCCTATGGGGCCGAAATCGGTCCAGGGCGCCGTGAAGAACCTTGGCTCTGCTACTGTCAATGCTGAAATAAAAGTTGAATTCTATGACGAATCCGGTAATTCGCTGGGCCAATGTTCCGGAATCTTTAAAGATATAGCCCCGGGTGAAGTCAGGTTATTCGATGTCTGGGCAGAAAGACTGCCCAACATGTATGAGATTGAAAGCCATAAAATAGTTTCAGTAAGCACAATCACTTAGTGAAACGCGTCAAGTAACTCAAATACAGGCATGCAACTCGAAAAAAGTCCTGTCTGGCAAACTTTTTTCAGGTAACAATTGTCCATTTGGTGGCCTGGTTATGCATGTGCTAAGATGGTGAAGTCGGTAGAATACCTCCCTTATTTGGGAGCTAATAACGAGGGTCCGTATGAGACTTGGCGGTCTCGTTTTATTATTTGTCGTTTTGGTGCTTACGGTTGGCTGTGCTGCGCCCAGGCTGACACCTAGCCCAGCTTCTCCGTCCATCGCGACTACGCCTGTTCCAGGTCCTCCACCTCCATCTCTGCCTTCTCCATCAGTATCTTCATCGCCAGCACCAACACTGACAAAACCACCAGCCTCGATATCCCCTTTACCACCGCCTTCGCCGCCAACTACTGAGCCTGCTCCCGCAACAACTCCGGCACCAACAGTTGACAAAGTCATCCGTCTTTATTACTACGGTGTGCCGACAATAGGGGGTGACCCGGCGGCGGCAGCGGGGCCACATGCCATCTACAGTGCCACTTCCAGCGACGGCCTCCACTTCCAGGAAGAGCCAGGAGGGCGTTTTTCTTACGATAGCGGCACCCAGTTCGGCATTACCGACCCGGATGTGGTGCGTTTGAACGACGGGTCGTGGCTGATGTTCCTCAGCCTGGGAACACAACTATTGAAAGCCACCTCGCCTGACTCCTCAGGCACCTTTACCCACGACCAATCGTTCAATTGGAACCATGGCGGCGTCCCGGGTTCCTATAATTTTAGCGGTAAGGTGCGCACCTTTGTCAGTTACCAAGGTGGCATTCATGTAGCGGCTTATGACCAGACTAATGGCACCCTGAGTTATACCGGGGTGGCTTTAAATCCCCCACCGTCAGGATTAATTGCTGACCCATCGGTGATTGAAGTTGATAATAAATTCCTGATGTTTTATAAGTACGCTTCATCTCCTGGCGTACCCCCTTCGGAGCATGAGATTTATCTGGCTACCTCGGCTGATGGTATCACCTGGTCACAGCATGCCCAGAATAGATTTATCTGTAAAGGTTCGGTGCCGGGGGCAATTTACTACCATGATGCCATCTATATTTACTATTGTGGTATAGTTACGAAACCTGGTGCTGCTCCGAGCGATATGGGTATGGCCACCAGCACGGACAAAGGTGCCACTTTTACCCTGTCCACTATTAGCATACGGGGTAAAGTATCAGCCGGGGTCGTGGATCCGGCTGCCGTGGTAGTTAGCCTTGCCGAATCTAAAGCCAAGCCCTAGTCTGCCTGGTTTCCGTCTTCATACGAGTTTCTGTGTCGCGGCGGTGTGCATTCACCTAAAAAACACGTTTTCAATCTCTTTATTTAATAATCAGTCAAAAAGGAATATTCCAAGATACAGCTACTTTTTCACCTTCCCAGGGCTGAAGTAAAGACGAATAAAGACGAAAATCGTAATATGAACATAATCCCTACGTATAACGATAAAAAGGATGTATAATAACGCGAGAGACTAACCTTTTTCGGTCAATGCCGTTATATTTAGTGAATTGTTTACTAAATAACCGGAGGGAGGGTAAGCTCATGAGAAATATGTGGCTAAAAATATCAGCTCTGGCACTGGCCGTGATTATCGTGGCAACGGTATTACCTGCCTGCCAGAAGGTATCAGCGGCGGATAGCTACGTGGCCATTGTCCCTGATGTCCTGCACATCGGGAGAACCGAAGCCGTATCGATATCGCTTTTAAGCGGCGGCCAACTGGTGAAAGATGTTATCGAAGTGGCCTTGCTCAAAGACGGCAAGAAGGTCACCAGTGCCAGCCAAACAGTCAAAGGTAATGGCACTGTCACGCTCAATATACCCCAAACTGCCGAAGAGGGCAAATACGAAGTACAGGTCAAAGGCACCGGCTTTACCGACAAGGCGTCGGTCAGTCTGGAAAAGAGTTTCCTGGTGTTTGTGGAGACCGATAAGCCAATCTACAAACCCGGTCAGACCATCAATATGCGGGTGCTTACTCTGGACTCCGAACTTAAGCCGCTCACCGAGCCGGTAACCGTTGAAGTTTTAGATGCCAAGGGCATCAAGATTTTCCGGACTGAAGTCACGACCGATGAATATGGCATGGCGAAGTCGGAATTACCCATCTCCAACGAGCCTAACCTCGGTGTCTGGAAAATAAACGTCATCACCGAAAAATCTAAGAATCAACTTGATGTGCGGGTAGAGGAATACGTTCTGCCCAAATATGAGATTACGGTGGAGCTGCCTAAAGAATGGTTCCTGGTTAGCGAACCTGTCAAGGGTAAAATCAAGGCGGAATACAGCTTCGGAAAGCCGGTTACCGGCGAATTAAAAATTGAAGCTTTGAAATATGTCGGGAAGTGGCAGACCTATACCACCTTTACCAAGACGATAGACGGCGAAGTGCAATTCGAACTGCCGGCGGTTAGTTATGTCACCGGCACACCCGCCGGTGGCGGACAGGGCAATGTTCAATTGAATGTGACCGTGGAAGAAAAGTCCACCGGTTACGTGGAAAAGACCAGCCGCCTGCTGACCGTGGCGCAATCGTCCGTAAATCTGCAACTGATTCCAGAAAGTTCGTCATTTAAGCCCGGATTGCCTTTCAGCTTCCTTGTGGTCACTGAAACTCCCGATAATAAGCCGGTTGATGCCAAAGTGGGCACAATTGTAACCTACAGCAATAGCAAGTTTGAGGTCATCAAGACAGATAATGATAAGTTACTGCAGACCACCAAAGGCAAAGCGATTCTTAACATCACTCCGCCCGCGGATGCCATTGCCCTATCAATCGAAGCCTTTGAACTAACTCCGGTGTCTTCGGTACAGCCCGCTCAGGCTT
>CAZXYV010000048.1:0-10149 GCA_964645025.1 uncultured Dehalococcoidaceae bacterium
CGGCGAGGATGGCAAGGGTGGCGAAACGCGCCCCGATAAAATCGGTGTAGGCTCCGTGCGGGCCTACCGGCAGCCGGTCAGGCCAACCGGTAAGATGGTTAAAACCGGACAGGGCCGTGAGCAACGGCCCTACCCCTCTTTGAGCGGCGTAAGGTCCCGTTTGCCCCATCATACATGAGCTGAGCATGATGATGCCAGGATTTACCTTTCTGAGTTCTTCATAGCCCAGGCCCATCCTCTTCATTGTTCCTCCGGAGAAGTTTTCGACGACGACGTCAGTCCAGGCAGCGAGTTTCATAAATACTTCTTTGCCCCTGGGACTGGTAAGGTTAAGAAGTATGCTGCGCTTCCCGGTGTTCCATTGATTAAAACAACCGCTGCGGTTCACTCCCGGTATGTTATTCCTGAACGGGCCGGAAAAACGCGTGCCGTCAGGATGGGCGTTGTTCTCTATTTTAATCACCTCGGCGCCATAATCGGATAAAGTCTTGGTTGTTAACGGCCCTATCGCAGCCCAGGATAAATCAACAACCTTTATTCCCTCGAACAGCTTTTTCCGCATATTTTCCTCTTTTTCTCGTGGAGAATGGCTAAATGACCCTGGCTTGGCTGAGCGTCACGAGTTCCTCCCGGGTGAAGCCTAACTCACATTCGTATATCTCTTGGTTATGCTCTCCGATGAGCGGGGCGCGGCGCGATATCCTGAGAGGAGTCTCCGAAGCGTTGACAAAAGCGCCGGGGTAAGTAATGGTGGCGCCCAGTTCGGGGTGTTCCAGCTCGACCCAATACCCGCGGGCTGCAAGCTGGACATTCTCAAATATATTCGCGGTAGTAGCCACGGGGTAGACCTGGATACGGCACTTCACCCCCAACTCCATAAGCTCCGCTGTGGTGTGCATCATGAAAAACTTACCTATCGGCCCTTCCAGACGGTCTATTATCTCCTGGGTTGTTGCCGTGAGGTCGAATGTATCCCAATCAATCCCCCGATGGAAATCGTCAGCTATACCTCGGCTTTCCATCAACTCGAAAATCGGTGGATTGTAGCGCTTGGCGTGTATACCGCCGGCGATATTAAAGATGACATATCCATCCTTGCAGGGCCACATGTGTTTTACCTTAACTTTCATAACACGAGACCCCTGCACCCTCGTCGCGATAATTTTGTTCGTGTCCCATGGTATAGTGGAACCCTGATGTGAGAGCCGGGTAACACACTCTTGGACCGACACATCAACCTGCTGCCCTTCTCCGGTCATCGCCTGATAGTAAAGGGCTGACATCGCGCCTATAGCGGCCTCAACTGCAGCATGCATATGGGCCTGGGAATGGTGACTCACGCGAACGGGAGGACGGTCACCGTCGCCTGAGAGATACATCTCTCCTCCCATAGCCCAAGCTACAATATCAGGCGCTTTGTAGTCCCGGTACGGACCACTTTGCCCGAAGGGAGTGATTGAAACCAGTATCACGCCGGGATTCAGCCCCTCCAGGGCTTCGTATCCCAGACCAAGTTTGTCCAGATATCCCGGCGGGAAAGACTCTATTACAAAATCAGCACCTTTCACCAGCTTTCTAAAAATCTCTCGCCCATCGGCAGTCTCGATATTGAGGGTTATACCCCTCTTGCTCGTATTGAACGCAAACCAAAAAAGGCTCTTCTCGGGGTCAGCCTCATCGTGATAGAAGGGGCCCATGCTTCGGGCGGTATCGCCTCCCGGGCTTTCGATGATAATAACATCCGCTCCAAGGTCTCCCAATAGCTTGCCACAGAGAAGCTCCTCATTACTGGTCAGGTCCAAAACACGGTATGGGGCAAGCATGTTCTCAGTTTGTTGTTGGCTCATAGAGTATTACCTCCAGATGGTAAAGTCGACCTAAAGCGAGGTCTCTAACTCACTCATACACAAATGGCAGTCCCTTGAAGTTCGCTCCTTTCCGGCTGGCTCTACATCCTGGTGGTTTCATAGCTACGCCCATTTCTGGCCAATCTCTAATAAAGAGATATTAAAAACGTTCATTGTATAGCTATCCCTAATCAAGAATCTCTCATGTTACAGGAGTATTGCTTGCTAAGTTTGGTGCTGCTTGTTCTTTTCTTAATCCCGAGTGTCTTTCAGGAATAGCCCCTAACTAAGATCAGAGTAAATGACGCGCTCTTCCCGTAGTTGTGCCAATTCTTCAGCGGAGTAGTCCAGTAACGAGGTTAATATTTCATTGTTGTGCTCACCCAGTCTTGGGAAATTACCCCTGAGTCCGGATTCGGTATGGCTAAACCGGAATGGAGTATTGAGGACTTTTACTTTACCCCGTTTGGGAACGTCTACATCGCGTACCATCCCATGAGCTACGATGTGAGGGTGCCTGCTAGCCTGCCAGATCGATAGTACAGGTGCAAAAATAGCGTCTGCTTTTTCCAGTATGGAAGCCACCTGCTGGATAGAGTCGAAGCTTTTGACCCAATCCGAGATAATTTGCCTCAGTTCCTCGACGTTTTGGCGCCGATGCTCGGCAGTGTCATACTTGGGATTGTTGATCAAGTCTTCTCTGCCCATTGCCTTAAAGAGTCGGACCTGCTGATCCTGAGTTAAGCCGCCCAGGGTTATATAACCGTCTTTTCCAGCATAGGCGATTGACCCGCCCATGATAATTTTCGAGCCTTCTTGCTGATCTACCAGCAGATGCTCGGCTCTATCGCTAAGCATGGCAAAAAGACAATCAATGAGAGAGATATCGATGTGTTGTCCGATACCTGTTATTTCCCGGAAATAAAGGGCGCTGCATATCGCAACCGCGGCGTAAACGGCGGCCGCTACGTCGCCTATAGCGAAAGCAGAGGCTATTGGCGGTCCATCCGGGTTAGCGACCTTTCCCTGCATCCACATGTAGCCGCTCAATGCATTAGGCACGAGCGCCGAGGCTGGCAAATGAGAATAAGGGCCTTCCTGCCCAAATGGTGAAAGTGAACACATGATGATTCGAGGGTTGGCTTCCCGCAGGCTGTCGTAACCTATCCCCAGCTTCGCCATTACTCCAGCCCTGAAATTCTCAACGACGATATCGCATTGTTTTACCAGCTCATGGACGATTTTTACCGCTTTTGGCTTGGTCAGATCAAGGCAAAGGCTCTTCTTTCCGCAGTTGGATAACCACCACAGGTCCCCTCCCCCGGTTCGCGAGAGTTCGATTTTCGGCGGGGGAGGTTCGACTTTGATAGCCTCCGCTCCAAGATCAACCAAAAGCCGGGTACAGTAGGGACCCGCCAGAACATGGCTGAAATCCAGGATCCGCACCGAATCGAGCACGCGCGGCTTGGCTTTGGTCTCCCCTTCTTCTTCCATAAGTTGCTCCTTGGACTGATATTTCTCAGGCCCTTCTAAACACACACGTGAGCAGAAAAGTACCCAGGACGGAGGCCTTCATCACTCTCTGCCGATAGTTGAATCACCGCTGAAACGCTTTGCCCTTCTATGCCTCGCCAAGCATCTCGTAAATATCTGGTACCTTGCCGAATTTTTCCAGCCCCTTGGGTTTGTTGGGGAGGAATTTATTCCATACCATAATAGTAATGGTGTTCTGTTAAGTTTTTCACATCCTGTACGGCGCCGCAGGAACGCGTAAGCTGATTCCTGCTGTATTTTAAAGTTTCCCGTTGCTACGATCGGTGGAATGATTTTCACTAGTCGGGATGGACGATATTCTCCTTAACATGTATACAGTGCCGGTAACCTTGGTTGGAACTTTTAATCATCTACAGTTGATGAGCCAATTCTTCGCGTATACGTTGCATTTTCTTTTTGTGTGCTTCTGGTCCTATCGAAAAGGATTCTGGATACCATTCCATTTCGCTCAGGTTTTGTAAAACGTCATTGATGCGATCCCAGGGTATGGTCATCAGGATGCGGCCCTCGGGGAAAAGTCGCCGCGCCTTCATGCCGAATCCGAAGCCGGTTACTGTGAGGTTGATTTCTCCGGTTAGATAGGGATAAATATAAAGCCAGGCGCACCCCGCCACGGTAGTAGCTTTAGCCGTCCAGGGCTCCCCGCTGGTGTATGACCGGGCGCGGTTGAGTATCTCTGCCTTGCTAACGCTCGCTAGGATTATCAGGATATCCGGATCAAAGCCCATTTTATCCAGAGGCGCGAAAGAGACGTAATTAATTATTTTACCGCTCAACCTGGGTAGAATTCGGTAGATCCTCCGGTTAGCTCTTGCTTCTTTGAAAATGCCCAGCTTCACACCTACAAAACCGCTCTCGGATTTAGGTTTCATTTCTCTCATGCCCAGTAACATCGGACCGATGCAGGTGAAATCATCCTTGGTGGCATAAAACGCGTTGCCATTCTGCGCCTCGACGAGCATCTCACAGAAGTCCAGCAGCCTGCCGGGTCTTTCCAGCCCTTGAGGTTTGAAGGGGTGGAATTTTACTCCCACGGGCGGTTTTTCAAAGTCGAATTTTTCGAGAACAGCATATCGGCCCGCGTATTTGCTCATGGCTCCTCCCTTAGACAGGTGAGTGACGTTAACATATATCGTTTGGACAATTATTTTAAATCAATGCTTGTTCATTTATCGGAGTGAACAATGTTATCTTTGACGTATTTCAATGTCGTTGAGAAGGCAAGGAAAAGAATCGGCTTATCGGCCCTTACCACTCTTAAAGGGCAATGTCTTATTCCTTTGGGGCAAAATATAAGACAGCTTTCTTTGAGAAGATATTTTTCATCTTCGAGCCAGAACTCTACCTCGCCACACAAGTCATTGGGATTCTGGGGGTCACTACCTATGAACCCGACGACTTCATCAAAATCATGCGTATGTTGCGGAGTGCTTGGTTTTTCGGTCGCTTTCCAATACCATGACAGGATTATGCTGGGAGCGCCTTTGATCACAAAGTCTTCCAGCCATAATATACGCGTTGCCCTCTCGTTGTATTTAGCAAGGCGCTTTTGATTTTCTTCAGGGAGTTTCAAATCGGTAATAATGTACTTTTGGTACTTTAATTTAGACATTTGGGTTTTTCTCCTTCTTTTTTATCATTTGAACCAGGTGCGCCTGTAACACTATCATTTTCATTGAATAATATCACAATGTTCCCCTTAACCTTGGATCCAGGGCGTCCCGCAGACCATCGCCCACCATGTTGAAAGAAAGGACAACAAGCATAATAACAAAGCCCGGCGCGAAAGAAAGTATCGGATGCGTTAATAAATACTGACGGCCATTGTTGATCATGGAGCCCCAGGCGGCAGTAGGAGGGACTATGCCGATGCCAAGAAAGCTAAGGCCGGCTTCTGCCAGAATGGTCGTCCCCAGCATCATGCTCATAACTACAATGATTGGTGAAATACAGTTAGGCAGGATATGACGTAACATGATGCGCAGGTTACTGGCTCCCAAAGCACGCCCCGCCAGAACATACTCATTTTCCTTAACAGAAAGGGCCTGGCCGCACATCAGCCTGGTGTACCCGGGCGTAAGCGCGATGCTTAAAGCTATGATGACATTTCTCATGCCGCCTCCGAGCAAAGCTGCGACGACCAGTGCCAGCAATATCATCGGGAAAGACATCAGGGCATCAATTAACCTCATGATGATGATATATGTCCAGCCGCCAAAATGTCCGGCCATCAAACCCAGTATCATTCCTACGGCGGAAGCGCAACTGACCGTGATTATCCCTATTACCAGTGAAGTCCGGGCGCCATAGATAATACGGCTGAGCGTATCCCTGCCGATGGTATCCGTGCCGAGCAGGTGCTCTCTAGTGGGCTGGAGCAGAGTGTTATCATAATCAGGTTCATAGGGGTTATAGGGGGCAATCCACGGGGCAAAAATGGCGACGATTATCAATATGATAATCACTACGGCGCCGAATACGACCACCCCACGGCTTGATAATACCCTGAAAAAGCGCCGGCCCTCGCTGATGCGGGCAATGCTTTCTGCTGTTCCTGTAACGGTGGAAGAATCTGCGGCCATATTTTTATACTCTATCCATAACGTATTCTGGGGTCAATCCAGCCGTAGGAAATGTCCACGAGCAGGTTGGTCATGGCCACGGCCGTCGCAACCAGCAGCACGACACCCTGCACAATCGGATAATCCTGGTTATTTATCGCGTCCACGGCCAGCCTGCCCATGCCGGGGATATTAAAGACACTTTCAATTAATACCGAACCCCCGATGACGATACCAACCATCATGCCGAGCAAGGTGACCACCGGGATGAGCCCGTTTTTTATCGCGTGTTTAATGATTACAGCACGCTCCTTCAGACCTTTGGACCAAGCAGTGCGGATGTAGTCCTGTCGCATTACCTCCAGCATGCTGGAGCGGGTCTGACGCGTTATCGACGCAATGGGGAACACGGCCAGACACAGTACCGGCATGATGATCTGACTGGTACTCATGCCAAAATTAGTAAAAGGTGAGGTATAACCAAAGACCGGTAAAAGATTCAAGTAAAGACCAAAGAAATAAATCATCAACATCCCCACCCAGAAATTCGGCGCGGTTATCCCTATATTCGCAATCAGCGTGACGATACTATCCTGCCACTTGCCACGCCTTACAGCGCATATCACTCCCGCCGGCACACCGATGATAATGGCCAAAATAATGGCCAGGATGCCGATATGGAAGGTTACGGGCAGGCGTTGCATGATGAGCTTCGCTATCGGGCTACGGTTAACTATGGAATCCCCAAGATCACCCCGCAGCAGCACTCCTGATATCCAGTCGAAATACTGGATCACCATCGGCTTATCCAGGCCGAATTCACGTTCCAGGGCCTTTATTTGCTCGTCGGTGAACTCCTGCAATTCATTCCGTGTTACCAGCATTAATACCGGATTGCCCGGCAGCGTGCGCAACGCGATGAATACTATAATCGAAACCAGAAGGAGGACAACCAGAGTTTGTAACAAGCGACGTACTAAATATGTAATCATAAAGAATATCTATATTTATTTGGGCTTTTCAGATATAAATTGTTGCTCAAGGAGGCCGGGACACTGCCAATACGAAGCCACGACTCATCATACCGGCAGTGTCCCTGTGAAAGAACTGCCTACTTACTTATCCAGGCATCCCACGGCGACCACATGCTCGGTTTAAGCCCCTTAAGGAAATTGGCATCATGGACTGTGTTCCCGTTATAGACCGCTGCCTGCCCCGTAGCGTAAACGGGGAGAAGCATTGCCTGGTCGTAAATATAATCGGCAATGGCTTTTACTTTAACGGGATCTTCGACGGGTGTTTTAAGGGAATCCAGTATCATTTTATCGACATCCGGTGGCCGGTACATGCTCTTGAAAAGGCCGTTGGTCGTAAGTACATAACTCTGGAAGAAGCCATTCATCCCGCTTGCCATCCCCAGCGGGCACATGAGGAAGGCGTCCGACCAGGTGCTGACATTCCGGTATTCCACGAATTTGGAATATGCCGGTGTTTCCAGGGTCAGAGTGATGCCGACTTTACCGAGGAAGCTCTGTATCGCAGCGGCGACATCCATATCGGTCCCCTGGGGTGATACGACGAACCGGTATTTAAACCCGTTCGGGTAGCCGGCCGCCGTCAGGAGCTGCTTGGCCTTGTCAACGTTATAGCGTCGCGCTGCCGGGTAGTTGGGGTCATAGGTCTCAAAGCCTTTAAGAGGCCACTGGTAGCCGGCTTCCCAGAAGCCGTAGCCCTTGGCCTTGACGATAGCTTCTTTATCGATTGCGTAGTCAACCGCCTGGCCTACGCTCTTATTGTGAAAAGGCGAATCGGCGTTCGCGCCGTCAAATATTAGAGATATGAGTCCATCAGTCATTGATTCGACGGTGAATTTCTTCGCAACCATGCTGGCCAGAAGCGCGCCGATCTGCATCTGCACAACATCAATATCGCCCGCCTGCAGGGCCGCCAGTTCCGTCGTCTCATCGGCAAACCAGACCACTTTCACTCCATCGAGGTAGGGTTTGCCCGTCTGCCAATAGCTGGGGTTCTTTTTAAAATCGGCGCCGACATTAGGCGTGTACTTGGTGAGTATGAACGGGCCGGTCCCCACCGGATTTTCTCTCATCCATGCGAGGCCGTTTTTCTGGTAGGCGGCCGGCGATACTATGAACGCGTTGCCCTGCGCGAAATCGGTATACATGAGATTTGTGTACTGACTCAGGTTTACCCTGACGGTGTAATCGTCCACCACATCCACAGATTTCCAGTACTTCGCGATGCTGACCTTATTGGCGATCAAAGCATCATAGTTGAACTTGACCGCCTTGGCGTCAAAGTCCGTGCCGTCGTGAAACTTGACGCCTTTTCTCAGCTTGAAAGTGAGCGATGACGAGTCCTTGGCGAGCTCCCAGGATGTCGCCAGCCACGGTACAAACTCCCTCTTAATTACCTTCACTAACGGCTCAAGAGTATACTGCATGAAACCGTCGGTTGTCCCGAGAAATTCTGACGGCCAGCCGATAGCCCCGGCGGGGGGTGTGGTTTGTGCATACCTTAAAACACCGCCGTATTGCTGCGGCCCTTTAGTGGTGGCGGGCGCCGTTGTCAGGGCGGGCGGTGTTGTGGCCCCAGAGGCCGGCGGCGCAATAGTACCAATTGTAGTGTGAGTTACAGTGGGAGTTGGAGACGGGGTGGCGGCAGTGGTGGATGGCGTTGCTTCGCCGCAGCCACTGATTAATAGTCCAGTAATTAAAATTACCCCGAGTAAAATTGATGAATACTTTTTCATCGGTAATATCTCCTTTTAGATACTGAACATCTCGTCGGATAATCAAGCGATGTCCGCACCTTTCTCAATTCAGCTTCCTTCAGATGATATTGCCAGAATGCATAATGTTATTTGTCTTTCACTTTCCTCCTTCCGCCTTTTTAAGACTAAGATTTTAGCTTGATACTTCAAGCTGCAGCAACAATCTTTGATTATTATTAAGTCACGCGTGACTTACTGTCAAATTATCACATAATTTAATAAAAGTCAATACCTTTTTTTTTATTTTTATTATTTGGTTAATTCATGTAAAATGTTCTTATTATCAATATTAACATTGATTGATATATAATCAATCTGATGACAACTTCTGGGAGGATTTAAAATGGCTTTCTATGAATCAGAAGAGCATGAAATAGCGGTGAAATTAAGACATATTAACCTGTTAATGACTAAAGCCCGCCGTAATGAACTGGTACATCTGTGGATTACCCCGCAACAGGTTGGCGTAATGCGCTTTATGCAAAAAATACAGGAGCCCTGTACTGTTATCCAGCTACGGGAAGCGATGCAGCGCAGCAACAGTTCTCTGGTTGCCATCCTTAACCGACTGGAGAAAAAAGGTTGGATAGAAAGACAGGCAGATTCCAAGAGCAAAAAATACACCAGAGTGTCCGTTACTGAAAAGGGGAAAAAAATTTACAAGAGAGCCGTAGGTTTAAATGCCTTTAGAGCGGTTATAACCAGTCTTCCTCAAGAAGATATTAAAAAGCTAAAATCGTATATCGAAATATTGATTAGCGCGGCGGAAAAGACGTTAAAAGGACAAAGGGATGCAAAAAGTAAAAAAACAGACAAATAAAAATGCCGCCTGTTTTTCCACGTCAGCCGCCATCTCGAAGTCCAGCAGGGAGGGCAGCGGCCAGTCTTTCATCTCAACGACCGTTACCTCCACTCCCAAGAAGGTCTAAGATTCGGCCATTTCCATGCCAATCAGTCCTGCTCTGATGACCGTGTCCTTCTTTATCTCCGGGGTAAGATATTTTTTAATAGTAACAGCGTCGGCAATGTTAGACAGGGTGTAGAGACCTGCCGGTTTGCCTCCCAGAATATCAGGAACCACCGGGCCGGCCCCGGCTGCCATCACCAGCTTATCGTACTCCAAGGCAGAAGTTGAGCCGGTGTCCATGTCCAGAATTTGAACCTTTCTTGATCGGCGGTCGATGCTTAAAGCCCTGGTCGAAATGAGAAATCGATGTTTAAAATATTCTTAATTTATTCAGCACCCCGCAAATGTGACATGGCTATATCGCAAGCTTGGTCGTAGCTGATGAATGCTAAGCGTTTTCCAATCCGAAGAGAAAGCGGGGGAGACTATATCCGGGGCTGTTGCCGAACTCGACCCAGGTGAGCCTATCTGATATCATAGTGCCAGGCA
>CAZXYV010000049.1:0-9812 GCA_964645025.1 uncultured Dehalococcoidaceae bacterium
GACCCACCTGATGAACCGGTAGAACGACTTTAAGGAGGGCAAAATAATGTGAATATAAGGTTAAACAACTGAAAATAAAAAGTAATGTATTGGAAGGGGGTGATGTTCAAGGAACAAAACCATCTGACAAAAACAACAGAAAGCAATTTTCTTAACTCGGGAGACAAGCAATAACAAGGAGGAAAAATGTTAAAAAGGTTTTTGAATCATGAGAAAGGTATCACCGGTCTTGAGACCGCCATCATCCTGATTGCCTTTGTCGTGGTGGCCGCGGTCTTCGCCTATACCGCCTTATCCGCCGGCCTCTTCTCCACGCAGAAAAGTCAGGAAGCGGTCTATTCCGGACTCAAGGAAGCCCGGAGCACACTCGAGCTCAGGGGCCCGGTTATCGCCACGGCTCAGACAATCGGCGACGCTGGCACCATCAAGCAGATAAGCTTCACCCTGTCTAACGTGCTCGGCGGCGAAGCGGTCGATTTCAACCCGCCGACAGCCAATACTCCCAGTGATGGCAAAGCCCTTATGGGGACCGGCGCCACCAACAAGGTGGTCATCAACTATATTGACCAGACCCAAAAGGTTACCAACCTCTACTGGACCATTACCAAGCTGGGGAAAGACGACGGTGATAACCTGCTGGAGACCAACGAGAAGTTCCAGGTAACCGTCGGCTACACCACCAACGCTACCCTCGGCGGCAACCTGATTGATGCCCTTTCCCCCAACTACCTGAGCGTCAATAAGACCTTTAACCTCGAGGTAGTCACACCTGTTGGTGCCGTACTGTCCATCGAACGCACCACACCCCCTTACATCGATACTATCATGAACATGCGCTAGGGTAACGTCCCAATCTTAGGTAAAAAGGAGAAAAAATGCTAAAGAGATTTTTAAGACATGAGAAAGGTATCACCGGTCTGGAGACCGCTATCATCCTGATTGCCTTTGTCGTGGTCGCCGCGGTCTTCGCCTACACCGCCTTGTCCGCCGGCCTCTTCTCCACGCAGAAGGGACAGGAGGCTGTCTATTCCGGACTCAAGGAAGCCCGCAGCACCATCGAGCTCAGAGGCTCGGTAGTCGCTACTGCTCCCGCCGTCGGTGCTACGGCCAATATCAGTCTGATAAACTTCACCATCGCCAGTGTACTCGGCGGCGAACCCATTGACTTCACCCCGCCCAGTGGCGGCTCTTCAGGAACAGCCAACGGTACAGCCAACAAGGTAATCATCAACTACATCGACCAGGACCAGACGATTACCAACCTGTACTGGACCGCTACCGCGCTGGGGAAAGACAATGGCAACTACCTGCTGGAAACCGATGAGAAGTTCCAGATAACCGTCGGTAGCTCGGGGGCCGAGGGCAACCTGCTCAACGCCCTTAACTCCAGTCATTTGCTGGGCGTGAACAAGACCTTCAGCCTGGTGGTAGTAACCCCGGTGGGCGCCGTTCTGGAAATCGAGCGGACCACACCCCCCTACATGGACCTAATCATGAACCTGCGCTAGATAGCAGGTTAACCCCGACATCGGGTGGGAGTCCGTTGACCCGGGCCCCCACCCGTGTCCCGTGGTTTCAGTGGGTGCTACCCGCTTCCTGAAGCTGTGGGAGATATGGATGACAGCCGCAAGCATCCGCTCCGAAGGAATAATGGAGGGTTTCTGTGGAGAAGGCCGTAACTACAGCTCTACTTATTATAGCGGGGGTTGTATGTATGATATTTGTCTTTAACAGTGTCTATCCGATGGTGAACCACTCCAGCCAGGCCATGGTCAGCATGGCCGAGCAAGTCGATGAGCGTATGAAAAGTCGGATAAACATTGTTCACGCGGCAAATTCAGCCAACCGCACGTCCGTGTACCTCTGGATAAAGAACGTCGGCACCCAGCGCATCGTGAGCGTTGG
The DNA here is from genome assembly GCA_964645025.1 of uncultured Dehalococcoidaceae bacterium. Classification (GTDB taxonomy): domain Bacteria; phylum Chloroflexota; class Dehalococcoidia; order Dehalococcoidales; family RBG-16-60-22; genus Fen-1077. The sequence goes on from CAZXYV010000049.1 coordinate 1,906, forward strand.
TGAGAGCGACCTTTTCTTCGGCCAGGAGACTAACTTTAATCGTATCCCTTATAAAAACGACCCCGGCGCCGGCTATCCGCAGTGGGACTATGCGCTGGAAAACGATACCGAATGGCAGACCAGCGCCACCCTCAAGGTGACGATAACCTACAGCAGCGACCCGGGTACGGGTACTTATTACGCTAAGTTCATCATACCTAACGGGATTTCTGATGACTTCTACTTCAGTATGTAACGGAGTGAGTTTATGGAGACAGCGATAGTCTCGATAATATGTATCGCCCTGATAGCCTTCGGCGGCATGACCATGTCCCGGGGTTTCATGACGTCGGTGGATACCAGCACGACCGGGCTGGAGACCGTAGGCCAGAGAAACGAAACGATAATGAGGACAGAAATAATACCCCTGAGCGCCAGCCTGCCCTCAGGTAACACTCTGGAAATTACGCTTGAAAACAGCGGCCAGACCCGGCTGGCGGATTTTGATAAATGGGATTTTATCGTCCAGTACTACGACGGCACTAGTACCTATCATATCGTGTGGCTCCCCTATACTGAAGATGCGCTGGGAGACAATGAATGGCAGGTAGCCTGGATCCGGCTTAATGGGGCAGCCGAGGTATTTGAACCTAACATTTTAAACCCCAAGGAACAGATGCTGATAAGGGCGCAGCTCAATCCCGCGGTAAAAGCCGGCACGACCAACATGGCGGTGGTGGCCACTCCCAGCGGGATTACCGCTTCGACCTACTTCTCGCCGTAAGCGTGAGCGACCGGCGTTCGCGTCGGTCAGGAGGAATAATAATAACCATATTAACGGAACCATGAGGAGCAAACGATATGACGACAGCTATCGTCTGCATCATATGTATCGCCATGGTCGTGGTAGGATGTATGACATTATCTCAGGGAGTCCTGACCTCGGCCGATACTGCTGCCCTCAGCGCGCAGCAGTTAAGTGTTAGAGAAGGTGAAATAATGAGGACCAGGTTGACCGGCGTCAACGCCACCCTGCCTGCGGCCAACACCTTGCAGGCAGTAATTGAAAACAGCGGCCAGACCAGGCTGGCCAGCTTTGATAAATGGGACTTCATCGTCCAGTACTACGATGCGGCCGATAATTTTTATGTCAACTGGCTGCCCTACCATGACGGCGCGCTCGGTAATAACCAGTGGCATGAAACCGGGCTATATTTCAACGGCCAACCGGAAGCCTTCGAACCGGAAATACTCAACCCTGAAGAACAGCTGGACCTTGAGGCAATCCTGAACCCTGCCGCAGGTTACCGGGCCATCAATATAACCATAGCCACTCCTAATGGCATCGCCCCTACCCTGGTCTGCGGCCCGCCGGTCCTTACGGCTCATACAGAGACGGTCAGTCCGGGAGGCACAAATTTCTACATGCTCAAGGGCTGGACTCCGGCTGACGGCGTCGCCGTCACGGCAACCACCGCCAGCATCAGTAATAATGAGACCGGCCGGTGGCTCCTGCACAACAGCGCGGACGCCTCACGGAATGCCACCCATCTATACCCTTTATCGGGCATTAATAAAATAACGGCGGCTAACTGGACGGTGCACTACCGTGGCCGGGCCGATGGCTGGGCATCCGGGACCTTCGTCAATGCCTTCCTCAGCATCGATATTATCATCAGGCAGGCCGATGGTTCCATCCGGGCAACCGTGGCTACCGATGTCGCCCAGGCTGCATTTACCAGCTCTGATAACGGGGTGGATATCTCCGCCAGTTACAGTTTCCCCGGGTATACCGTGGTGAAAGATACCGACTACCTGGAGATTGACTATTACGGCAATTCTGAAGGTGATGGGCCGAATGGCACCAGCCATCTCAGGCTGATGGTGGATGATAATTCGCTGTCGGAATCCAGCCAGACCAGAATTGAGGGCCTCGGCTGGTCTTAAATATACGGAGTGTACGGAAAAAAGGTGAAATAATGCTGGAAAAGCTGAAAAGTTTAATACCGCTTCTGGGCGGAAAAGGCAAAAGCCGGAATAAAGGCTTGATGAGCTTCGACATGTTATACCAGCTCTCCTACATGTCCACCATCGCCGCCGCCGGCGTGCCGCGTGACCTGATTTTCCAGCGCGCCGCCGAGATTCAGTGCTCCTCGGCTGAATATTTTAAAAGGGTCGAGCTGGACCGCCAGCGCCTGAAGTACGACTATGCCCGGGCCTGCCGCGCCGTAGGAGAACCCGCCAAGGACGCGGAGATTAAGGGACTGCTGCTGCGCCTGTCCAGTTCGCTGATATCAGGCGAGCCCGAAGCGGACTTCCTCACCAGAGAGGCGCACGCCCGGGCCGAAGACTATGAAAACGAATATACCCGCAGCCTGGAAGCGCTCAAAATGTGGACAGACGCCTATGTTTCACTTATCCTCTCGGCCGTCCTGGTGGTCGTCATCGGGATTGTGTCCACCATGGTATGGAAAATCGAGACCGGCATTATTATCGGCATGGCGTTTATTTCCATCTCCACCACGGTTATCGGTGTCTGGCTGATATGGCTAGTCTCACCCAAAGAAACGATGGTCTTACACTGGGCGGGCTCCAAAGAGCAAAAGCTGGCCGCCAGGCTCTTTAAACCGGTTTTACCGGCCGCCGTAATCATCGGCGCTCTCTTCCTGCTGACCGGCCAAAGCCTGGGTGTGGCACTGCTCATCATCGCCGCCATCGTCTTCCCCATCGGCTTTATCATGACGTCCGATGATAAAAAGGTATACAAGCGGGATGACGAAGTGGGGACTTTCCTGCGCTCTCTCGGCGGCGTCTGCAGCGCCCTGGGGACAACGGTAAATGCCGCCCTGGGCAGGCTCGACCTCGATGCTATCAACGTCCTGAGAAGTTCCGTGAAAAACCTGCATACCAGGCTCACCGCCGGCATCAAGCCGAAGCTCTCCTGGCATAAATTTATTGACGAGACCGGTAGCGAGCTGGCTAACCGCAGCGTGGGCATGTTCTATGATGCCATCGAAGTGGGTGGCGCGGCCGGCCAGGCCGGTCAGCATGCGGCCGCCTACGCCAACCGGGTGGCCTTGCTCCGGGCCAGGCGCCGGACTATTTCCGGCCCCTTCCGCTGGCTGTGCGTGACCATGCACACCGCCGTCGTCATCATACTGGTCTTCATTACCGAGGTTATCGTGGCTTTCGGCGGCATGGTCAATAAAGCCCAGGACTCCATGCCGACGATATCCGGAGCGCCTTCCCTGAGCTCTTTTTCCAGTTTCAATCTCTCCGGCCTGGAGCTCATGCACCACATGGTATTGCCGCTGGTGCTGATATTCACGGTAGCCAATGCTATCGTGCCCGCTGTGGCGGAGGGCGGCAGTAAAATGAAAATCTTCAGCAACCTGAGCATAACCGCGGCCATTTCCGGCGGGTGCCTTATTATTTTGCCGGCGCTAGCCAATACCTTGTTTACATCCGTTTCCAAATTTTAAGGAGGCATTATGGATAAAGAAAATAACATCGAAGCCATCGGCAAAGAGTTCCAGGCAGTCAGGGATGAACTGAAAGATATACTTCTGGATATCCGCGTTTTCTTGATGGAAGCTCAGAGCCCCATACCGAACGACCTGGAAAAAGAGCAGCTCAAGGAGGAACTCAAGACAAAAAGGGGGTAAAACTCTATGGCTGAAGATAAAAGACTCGATACACTTCAAGAAGAAATCAAGCTGATGAAGGGTGAGCTGAAGCAATCGCTCGCCTCCGTCAGGGATTACCTGCTGAACATGGAATTGCCCGCTTCTGAGATTTCCTCCATCTTATCTGAGCTGAGCGAAAACGACCAGAAAGTAACCATGAGCGGTAATCTGGGAACGCCCACGAACAATAAACCGCCCGAGGATACGGTTACCGAAACAGAAGAAGAGGAGGCCCTCGAAGACCAAGCCGTGCCCGAAGGCGATGACCTCCTCGACCTGGAAGAGCCAGAAGAAGCTGAAGAGGAGAAATCTGAGACGGCACCGGAAGACAGCCTGACCGGTGAGGACGAGGAACCCGCCTCGGAAGACGCTCTGTCCGCTCCGGAAGAGGCCGTTGAAGATGAACCGGAAGAGTCACTAACGCTGGAACCAGAGATGTTAGGCGATGAGGAGCAGCCTATGCAGGAGGAGCAACCTATGCAGGAGGAGCAACCTATGCAGGAGGAACAGCCTATGCAATATGATAAAACCACCGATGAATCCAGCCTGTCCGTGCCAAAGGTGAACATGCTGGCCAACCTGATTAACTGGGTCGCCAGGGCAAATAAAGAAATAGGCCGCGACCAGATACCCACTTTCCTGGAGGTCTATGGCATCAGCGGGCACCTGTCCCCGGAGTTGAAAGAGGTCATCATTCAACTCTCGGACATCGCGGCGAACGAGCCGGATATCGCCAGCAGCACCGAGATATGGAGCCAGGCGATGCTATTGCTGCACGGCATTATCACGGGAGGCGATGCCCCCCTGCATCCCATCATACCGTCCTGGAACAGCGAGGAAAAACTGTCAGCCGAGGAAGAGATAATCGAGGTAGATAAATCGAAAGATAAGTCGATCAAGCTTAAACTGGTACTGCCGGATGATGACGGCGAGGATAAAGAGTTCTGTATTAACCTCACTCCGGAGGCGGAGAGCAGCTACGATAAATAAAAGTCCCCGAAAGAGAGAGGTGATAAATCATGTCACCAGCTGATAAAAAGAAAGAGTTTATTGTTACCCGCGTATCGGAGGTGGATGAGAAACTGGGCGGCGGCATTCCGCTCGGCTCCCTGTGCCTGATTGAAGGCCATTCCGATGCCGGTAAAAGCGTCCTGTGCCAGCATTTGACCAACGGTACACTGATGTCCGGTGAAATCTCGGTAGCTTACTATACCACGGAGAATAATGTCAGAAGCCTGATAAGCCAGATGGATTCGCTGGCGATGAACGTGCTCGACCATTTCCTGGCCGACCGCCTGCGGATATATCCCCTGACTTTCCGCAGCGGTATGCAGGGAGGCCAGAAACCGTTTCATGTATTAACGCTTCATTTCTCCCGTCTGCCCCAGGAATTTAAACTGATTATTATAGATTCTATTACCCTGCTCGTGGCGCACAGCAACCCCGTCGCGATTATCGATTTCTTTTCCCGGTGCAAGGGCCTGTGTGATGACGGCCGAACGATAATCCTGGTGGCGCACTCCTACGCCTTTGAAGAAGACCTGCTTTCCCGGACCCGCTCGCTGTGCGATGCGCGTTTCAGGCTCCGCCTGGAGCAGGTCGGTGATACCATGATAAAACTTATGGAGGTCCTTAAAGTACGCGGGGCCGAACGTCCCACCGGCGATGTCGTCAGCTTCAATATCGAACCCAAGCTCGGCATGCGCATCATCCCGCTTGCCAAGGCTAGAGTCTAGGAGCCCCAATGCTTAAGCTGCCGTTTGAAATCAAGCCCTGCCCCGGGGAATGCGGGAAGGAATGCGGGGCCGCGATGGAGAAATGCCCGATATTCCCGGACCTCCCTCCCGAATTTCAACAGGCCTGTAAGGAGAGCCCGCACCTCCTCCAGTACCTGCGCATGCTCCCCATAGAAAAAATCGGCATCCCAGTGTTTTTTGAAAAAGTGACACGGGCCCAGAAAGGGAACAAAAATCCCAATCTTATCTATAAGGTTGGCGGCGGGGTGTTCGTTCATATCATGGCCAACCACGAGGATATCAGGAACAACTATATCGCCGTGGAACCCAGCCTGATTAATGCCCAGGACACCACGCTGGACGAGATAGAACTGCGCCTGGCCGACCATGTCGAAGAGCTCGAAGGCGTGGCCGATTCTTCAAAGCGCTTTGAAATTATCATGAGCATCGTCGATAGGCTGGTTACGGTCAACGGGCATAAAAGTGCGGCGCCCGCCGAGGCTAAAAAGAAAGACGATACAACCCAGGAGAAAGGCGAAAAAGGCCAGGAAAAAAACGAAAGCGATAAAGACAAAACTAAGGGCGACGGTGATGACGGTAAAAAAGGCGGCAAACCGCTTTTCCTCAAGACCGGCGGGAACGCCAAAGGAAAGTTACACGTCACCAACTTCCAGTACACCAGCCTCCGCTACCTGCTCCGGCGCAAGCTGGAAGGCATGGGTGTGCTCGATCCCATGATTCTCGATCCGAACATCGAAGATATATCCTGTGCCGGCGTTGGCAACATCTTCGTGGAGCACAAGATTTTCGGCAGCCTCAGGTCCAGTGTCGGGTTCGATAACAACGAATCCCTGGACAAATTCGTCATCGAGCTGGCGGAGGGCATCAAGCACCCGGTAACCTTCAAGGAACCGGTCGTTGACGCCACCCTGCCGGACGGCTCCCGTATCAATATAGTCTACGGAACGGACGTTTCTAAAAGGGGCAGCAATTTCACCATCAGGAAATTCAGCGATACGCCGCTCTCCATACTGGAGCTTATCCAGTTCGGCGCCCTCAACTACGATATGGCAGCCTATCTCTCTATCATTCTCCAGGAAGGTATGAATGCCTGGGTCTCCGGAGAGACGGCCTCCGGTAAGACGACCCTGATGAATGCGCTCACCACCTTCATCCCGCCCGAGGCCAAGATTGTCAGCATCGAGGACACGCCTGAAGTCCAGGTACCCCATCATAACTGGATTCGCGGGGTTACCCGTGGTTCCGGCAAGTCGGGTGAATCCTCGGAGGTATCCATGTTCGACCTACTTAAGGCCGCCCTGCGGCAAAGGCCGAACCTTATCATCGTCGGCGAGATACGTGGCGTCGAAGGTGCCATCGCCTTCCAGGCCATGCAGACCGGCCACGCGACAATGAGCACCTTCCACGCGGCCTCCGTATCCAAGCTTATCCAGCGTGTCACCGGCAACCCCATCAACGTGCCCAAGACATACGTGGATAACCTTAATGTCGTCATCATCTGTCAGCAGGTGCGTCTGGCCAACGGCTCGCTGGCCAGGCGTATCACCAGTATCAATGAAATCGTCAACTATGATTCGGTGGCCGATTCTTTCTCCTTCATCGAGGTCTTTAACTGGAACCCGGTGGATGATACCTTCCAGTTCCGGGGATTCCAGAACTCTTACCTGCTGGAGAACAAAATCGCGCCCCGGCGCGGTCTGCCGGAGGAAAAAAGGAGACAGATATATAAGGTATTAAAGCAAAGGTCGGATGTCCTGCGGCGTATTCACGAGCAGGGAAAAACCAACTTCTACGAAGTCTACGCTATTTTAGCCAAGGCTTACAGAGAGGGGTTGTTCCGTTAATAATATGACTCATCCAGGGGCAAGGAGGTAAGCGATGCGTTTTAAAGCTTTACGGGACTTTTCCGTAGATATATTTAAAGACAAACCCAAAAAATACAAACCCAAAAGAGATAAACCCGGGGTGGAAGATGCGCAGGCTGTCGAGATTACCGAAATCGAAGCCAAGATAAACGGTAAGACGAAAGACATGGAAAAGTCCGCCAAGAAGTTAAAGGGCCCAACCACCAAGGACGGAATAGCCATACCGGCCGACGATATCCCGGTCAGGCCTCACGGACCGGCCGCCGAGCTATCGCTCGAACCGGAAGACCTGCAAAAAAGCGCCGGCATCACACTGGATGATGAGGAAATTGATGATTCCGTCAAGCTGGGGGAAGAGGTAAAAATAACCGAGGTCAGTACGGAAAAAGTCGCCGTGGCTCCTAAAGGAGTACCGGCCGCCGTCGCTGTTGCCCCCGTGGCCGAGAAAAAGGAAGAAAAGAAGGAAGAAAAACCGGATGATGCCGACTCCTTGAATAATCTTTTCAGCAGTGATGAGGAGGAAGAAAATCCGCTGGCCGGTCTGATCAACTCCCTGCCCGACGTCACCGCCCGGGAGCTGATGGATGACCTGGCCGAGATACAGCGGATAATCAAGGAAT
>CAZXYV010000050.1:0-3681 GCA_964645025.1 uncultured Dehalococcoidaceae bacterium
TTTCCTCCCGCTCAAACTTGGTGAACTTACTCAGTATTTCATCAACCGTCATCCCTGGCTGTGTTTTTATTTTCTCCATTATACTCATTGCCCGGTTGTAATGAGTTCGCATATCGCCGCCACTGGCCAGGCCGATTGCCTCACATACGAAATAGGCTCCGGTCCTGGTATCGTCACAGACGAAGCCACGCGGTCTCCTGATAAGACTCTTGGGAGGCTCAGCCGATATGTTTCTAAGGTACTTAGGGTCAGCGCCCTCGGGTGCCTTTTTCAGGGGGCGGAACCCTACCCCATCGTACTTTTTCATGCTGGGGTCCCTGGCGCTCAGGCCGGAGTACACGTAGACCATGCGTTCATAATCCCCGGGGCCATAAAAAATGGTATTCCACAATACCGGCATCATATTTTTCAACAGTCCGTTGCAGATTTTACCTTCGAACTTTTCACCATCGTAAGTGAACTCGTCGCCGATATGGTAATCAAAATGGCAGGGGAACCGCTCCGGGTCACCCGTAAATGAAACCAGTTTGCATCTGACTTTAAATGGCATAGTATGCGCCTCCCGTGATTTATTAAGCAACCAACATCGTTACCGCCGGGAAACAGTCCCCAAATCATCCAACCCGAGGGCGGATAATGTCTCCCCGCGGGGTAACCCCGTCTCTTCATCCCATCCCCTCAGGCGGTAATATTCTTTCAACATATTAACGAATTTATTCCTGTCAAGGACTTTCCCTACCGCATTAACTGGTTTATCGCCAGGGCCCGGGACCATCCTCGGCGGTCCGGCTTTCAATGGTTCGGTGAAGTTGACCTCCGGAGGGAAATCATCTTCAGGGACTCTCCGCCCCTCTCTAACCATGATAGACCTTTGCACGTTGACGATGCGCTCGGCGCACCGGTCGATTTCATCCCCGGCGATGCCGGTAACCGCGGTAAAGATTTTCGCCTCCAGGTCGGGGTCGCCAACATGCCCCGGCTTGCTGAAAGAATAGGTCAGAGGCCAGGCGAAATCACACAGGCCGAGACTGTCCTCAGTATAAGCCCTATTTTGTATTTTCACGGCCGCCAGTGCTTTTCCCGCATAGCTGGATACGTCTGCGGCTTCAACGCTACCCCAGAAAGCCCTGGCGATTTCACGGAATACGTTGGTCGTGATGGGGACGGTTTCCGGATTCATCTGACCGAACATCCAGGCCGCCCTGGCGAAACCGCCGTGGGTCATGGGGCGGCTCATCCTGGGTTCCATGGAGTCGAGAAGGGCGTGGACTACCGTAGAGCGGGGTAAACTCACGTCTTTTTCACCGATGGGTAAGACTCCGGGGTCGAGCATAGCCCGGGCCTGCGGCGGCACCTTCTCAATCGCCCTGACCATCCCCTCGGCCAGGATATCACCGAAACCCTGGCGATTGGCGATTGAATGGAGCAATTTTTCCAGGAAATCCCTGGTGCCGATTCTGGATAGCGGCAGGCCAGTCTCTTTCTCGGTAAGGCTTCCTGCCTGGTAGCAGGCATAAAGCCATTTAATCATGTTCCGGAGTTCAAAGGTACATATGGAGTAATCATTGGCCAGAACCGGTGCGTTAAAGAAAGTGTCCACCGGCTCATCTTCCCGTGAGAACACCCAGGGCAGGTAGTATTCCATGGCCTGGCACCGGCGGTACCCCTCGAGCTCCGGCCTTTTGCCATAGCGATATTTGTTCCTGATACAATCTAGTCCGCACTGATAGCAGCCGCCTTTGCCGATACGCTCCAGCAAATGGCCGTGACCGGTCATCGTCGTATCCGGAGGAATGGTCAGGTCCAGGCGTTTGCTTATCTGGATAGTGTACCGGTTAAGCTCCTTGAGCTTTTTGGGGTCGGCTACCGAGGGCCGGCCGGTACCTCTAACTACCACGGCCTTCAAGTTCTTGGAAGCCATAACTGCCCCAAACCCGGCTGTAGAGGTGGACTGGTGGGAGCCAAGGATTACGGCGCTTCTGACCAGGTTTTCGCCGGCAACACCGGTCGTCAGGAATCGCGCCCGGTCTCCATGAGATTCCTGGAGCATCTCGGCGGTCCGGTAAGCTCCGTTACCCCATAGCGAAGAAGCATCCCGGAACTCGGCACCCTCGTTATTAATCCACAGGTAAACCGGCTTTGACGCCCGCCCGCTGATAACCAGGCCATCGAATCCCGCTCTCTTGAGATCAGCCCCGAAGAAGCCACCGATATTACCGTAGCAGTATTGTTCGGGGTAAGCCATGGGAGATTTACCTACTACCGACATCCGCGTGGCGCCTTGAGCGCCGGTAGCTACCAGGGGGCCGGTCATGAAGACGAGATGGTTTCTAGGGTCGAAGGCTTTAATTCCAGGTTTTACCGACTCCCAATAGATTCGGGAGGCGATACCGCGGCCGCCGAGAAACTTCTCGGCGTAAGGCTGCGTTGCAAACTCGGATATTTTCGAGGTACTCAGGTCGATGCGCAATATCTTACCCATCCATCCGTGCATGAAAACGCCTCCTCCCTTTATGCCATTATTTATTCAGCCCTTCACTCAGGGCTTCCACCAACAGTTTAGCTGTTAATCGCGGGCGTGAGAACATTATAACCGTGTGAGGGCTGGTTGCAAAAATAAGAGTATCCAAACCCCGGTATATTACTGCGGGACTTATTTTGCACGCTACATTTTCAGCGCTTTTTTCTCTTCCGCCTTTAAACTCTTCTTAAAATCAGCGAGTTTCTTTTTACCCTTATCGGTGATGGTTGCTTTCCCTTCTCTTCCGTCCTCCAGCTTCACGTAGTCCAGGATTGCGAGCTCCCCGACCAGCGTCCATATTATGTTCTGCCCCAGTGAAGGATAGATGTTATCTCTTTCATCGTCATCGAACTCATTTATTATCTTGTTTACGGCGATCCCCGGTTTCTTCGATATTTTGTTCAATATGGATAATGTCCTTCTGGTATAGGGAAGACCGTCACCGTAATCAACCAGGTCGAACGCCTCAAGCTCCATGCGCATGTGGGTATGACTATCTCCGCAGACAAGCACCTCTTTTTTCCTGATGCCGGTACCCGGCCCACCGAGTAACTTTAAGCCCGGAATATCGTCGAATTTAGTCACATCGGGGATGAACTTATAGTTCTGTTCCGGCCTTACCAGAGTCGGCCTGAACCCGACCCCGTCATATTTCTTATAGGCGGGGTCATAGACGCTGAAAGGAGAATGGAGAAAAGGAGTGTAGGAATTCGGTCTTTCGTCCTCCTTATGCCTCCCGCCCGAATTGTAAAGGATGCTCACCTTTTCGGCGAACGGGCGAAGTATGGAAGGGCATATCCTCCCGATGAATTTTTCGCCATCCCAGATAACGGTATCACCGATTTTATACTGGAAATGGCAGGGGTGCCTTTTTTCATCCTCATCGAAACCCACTACAGTCGCTTTTACTTTAAACATCCTTGATCCTCCTTTATTCGTTTTATGAAAAATATATTATTAGATGGTACCTCTTAATCTGGGGTCAAGGGCATCTCTTAGAGCATCCCCAACCATGTTAAAGGCGAATACAACCAGCATGATGCACGCGCCAGGGGCGAAGGAAAGTATCGGTATCCTCAACAGATATCGGTAGCCTTCATTGACCATGGCACCCCAGGCAGCTCCCGGCGGTTTTATGCCAATACCGAGATAGCTGAGAG
>CAZXYV010000050.1:3781-9655 GCA_964645025.1 uncultured Dehalococcoidaceae bacterium
GTAACGCCGATTGATGTCGCGATGGAAACAGCGACAAACCCTACTGTCAGCGCCGTCCTCGTACCGTAAATGAGCCGGCTTAATGTGTCTCTGCCGATAGGGTCGGTGCCCAGCAGGTGCTCACGGTTGGGTTGTTGCAGGATGCTGTTTAAATCTTGTTTATAAGGATCGTATGGAGCCAGCTGCTTGGCGAAGATGGCAGTTAATCCCAGAATTATTAGTACCAGGAGCCCGAAGATTACTATCCTGCGTTGAAAAAATACCCTTACGAAGCGCCTCCATTCGCTTACCCTGGGAGGAGCTTCCGAGAAAACCACGCTAGCTGTCTGATTTACCGCCATGGTCTATACTCTCCTAGCCATACTGTATCCTGGGGTCGAGCCAGCCATAGGACATGTCGACAATCAAATTAGCGAAGACGACTACAATGGCGAAGATAAAAGTGCATGATTGAACAACCGAGTAGTCCTGAGCGAAGATACTGGTCACCATTAGATAGCCGATACCGGGAATAGAAAATACGGTTTCAACAATCACCGAGCCGCCGATGATAAAGCCGAGCTGGAGTCCAAGCACGGTAATAACCGGGATAAGGCTGTTTTTCAGGGCATGCTTTATTATTATTCTTTTCTCTGCTAAGCCCTTGGACCAGGCGGTCCGGATATAGTCCTGGCGGACAACTTCGAGCATGCTCGACCTCATCTGACGCGCTATCCCGGCCAGTGCCCCGATGGATAGACAGATGACCGGCATGATTGCCTGTCTGATATTCATCGACAAATTATCGAACGGCGATGTATAGCCGATTATCGGCAGCCAGTTAAGCTTGAGGCCGAAAAGGTAGATCATCAGTATCCCCAGCCAGAAGACAGGGATGCATATACCGATATATGACAGGGGCGTCACTATTCTATCTCCCCACTTGCCACGCCTTACGGCGGCCAGCAGCCCCGCCAGAATACCCAGAACGGTGCTGATGACGAATGCATACAGGCCCAGGTTTAAGGTTACAGGATAGCGCTCCCGAAGTAGTGTGCCTACCGGCTGGTGATAGAATATCGAATCGCCAAAGTCCCCCCTGACCGCTCCGGACACCCAGTTAGCATATTGGACCATGATTGGCTTGTCCAGCCCGTATTCATGGCGCATCTTGTCAAGCGCTTCCTCGGACACACTACCAAACTGCTGACTCTGACCTATATAAATAATCAGCGGGTCGCCGGGCAGCAACCTCATGGCAAAGAAAACTATCAGGGTTACCATGAATAACACGAACAATGCCAGAACCAACCGCTGAATTATATACGCTGCCATTGTGAATCTCCAGAAACCTATCCGAATATCAACCGGTAAATGCTAGCCTGTGACGAGCCCGGGCTCAAGAGAACTGTTCGCTTAACTCCTCAAGCTGGCCGGGCGATAGGATTATTTACTCACACGGGGGCAGGGTGATTTACATCAGTATATTACTAAGGTCGCAGTAAATCACCCTGCTTCCCATTCCTAATCTATGGCTATTGACTATTTTTCCCAGTAATCGTTGTAGTTCTGCCAGTAGGTCCAGTCGACGGTAGTGTAGTACCCGGTATGGAAATTTGGATGAAATACACTGGTCCCCAGATTCAGGGTTAACGGGATTAACATGGCGTCTTCACCTGCCTTGGTGACCATGTCCATGGTCAGTTTCTGCATCGTGGCTACGTCCGGTGCTTCTACCACCTTGGTGCAGATGGCCAGATATTCGGGGGTCTTGCCCATGCCGGCGAACTTATTCAGGGGCATCGGGCCGACATGGTCGAGCCAGGCGACGCAAAATTGTGGATTGACGGCAAGAGGACCTAACAACAGGCCTTTCCAGCCGCCATTGACAGCGCCCCAGAACCTGCCGGTGTCGGCAACATCCAGTTCAACGTTAATCCCGACTTCGCCCAGGTAGTTTTTGACAATGGTCCCCATATTTACCGCGGTTGACTGGATTATCATTTTCGTCTGGATGCCTTTGGCGTAACCCGCCTCTGCCAGCAACTGCTTGGCCTTAGTCGGGTTGTACGCGCGGACGGGGAAGTTGGGGTTATAACCCGCGGTACCGGGATGCGTAGGCTGGTCTACGGCCACCTGAAACCCGAACCCGAGCGCTTTAGCCATGGCCGGGCGGTCAATGGCATACTCAATCGCCTCGCGTACTTTCTTATTGGCGAAAGGCGAGGTGGGGTCTATGCTGTCAGGGTATATTACATTGTATGTGGTTGGTGTCTGGGCTATCTTAAAGCCCTTGGCCTTCAGGTCGGCCGTTTCCTGGGCCGTCGAAGTCATCCAGGCATTCACCTGCCCCGACTGCATTATGGCTGATGCAGTCGCCGGCTCTTTAACGGTGGTGAACTCCACAAAATCAAGATAGGGCCGGCCGGGGCGCCAGTAATCTGCGAACTTTTCCATCTTGACGGCCACATCGCGCTGAAAACTGGTAACACGGAATGCCGCCGTTGACACGCAGTTGTTGATAGCCCAGGTTTCCCCATTTTTCTGATAGGCCGTCGGTGAGTACATGTAGACACGGGCCAGGTTATAAATCATCTGGTTGAAGGCGGCGTTCAGCTTAACCGTGACAGTATATTCATCGGTAGCTTCGATGCTGACAATGTATTTGCTCCCGCCGAGGGCGCCCGTAGCCAGGCATTGCTTGAAGTTCCACACGGCCGCGGCTGCATTCCAGGGTGTACCATCATGGAACTTGACGCCTTTCCTCAGGTTAAGGGTAACGGTTTTCAGGTCGGGGGAGGTGGTGTAGCTTTCCGCCAAACTGGGGTAAAAACCTCCGTCTGTTTTGAGCTCGAGTATTCGTTCCGACCACTGGGTGCCGACGGAAGCATCAGCAAAGGACTGTTTCGCCGAATAGCCGACGTTCACGGGGCTGCCCGTGTAGATGACCTTCAAAGTACCACCATAATTCCCCTCCTTGGTGGCTGGAGTGGCGATTACTGTCGGAGTGGTAGCTGGCGCTGTCGTTGCTGTCACTTTCGGAGTAGTTGCCGCCGGAGTGGTAGCTTTCGCTGCCGGTGTAGTGGCTGCCGGTGTGGTCGCCGGCGTCGCCTTGCCACAGGCACCCAGCAGCAGGCTGAACAGTAATACAAATCCCATCAGGATAAATAAAAGTTTTTTCATTAATTTCTCCTTTATACTCATAAATCAGAAGCAGATAACTTTTATTTGATAACCTGTTTGAGCAGTTCACCTCCTTTAGCTGAATAACAATAATGCCCCTCAGCTAGCTGATCTTTTTGAAATTGGCCTATATTTTATTTTCATCTTCTATTAAAAACATGCGCTGATATTGTAAGCCCTAGTAATCAGTTAAGTCAATAATCTACATAAGCTATTTTGTGTCAAGAGAAAAGAAAGAGAAACTGAATATTACTTTTATTATCAGGAAATCAGAGAATTTTTCCTATCTTGTGGAATAAATGGCTCTATGTAAATGCAGGCGAATACACGGATTTAATTTAACATTTACAACTAGTGATAATATTTTACTTGTATGATAAACATAAAGCATAAGTCAATGTTCACTGTCAGCTATTATAAGATGGCAAAAAGAATTTGAAAATAAAAGGCCGGAATATTTATTGAATTTGTTTGAAGGGATGTATAATACAAATAACGTATCAATTTGTCAGCCGCATAAGGGGGAGCACTTCATGAATTCTAATACCAGAAAATCTCTGGAAAAGCCGATAGAACTCTTATTTCATAATATTCACGAACACGGCGTAGAGATTGCGGACATGTGGATGAAGGAAGTAGAGAAGCGTACCGGCGGCAGAGTCCGGTTCAGGAAAAGCAGCGGCGAGGACCCGGAGGCAGTTAAAGCCGCTGATTTAGTCCGTGATGTCCCGGCGATGGGGAGCCGCTACCCTTTACTCAACCTCGTCCAGATTTCCTTTATTTTCCCCAGTTCAACCGTCGGTAGCAAGGTTATTGCGCAACTTTATGCGGAATTTTCCGAATTGCGAGGCGAACTGAGCGATGTGAAGGTAGTTGGTCTGGGACTCGGCGCATTAATGGCCATCTTTTCAAACAAAAAATGGGGGCCGATACGTGCTTTAGAAAACTTCAAAGACGCCCGGACGAGGTCTCTGGAACTGATAGACGGTGTTATCGAAGCCCTCGGCGGCAGGCCAATGCACGTCGGCTGGTTTGAAATGGCGCCACTACTGGAAACGGGCGGCCTGGATGCCGCGGTGCTGGGCGTCCTCCCCGCGCATATATTTAAACTGGCGGACGGGGCGGCACCTTACTGTACGCTGGCGGGAAAGAAATCGATAACCATGCACCCGATGCGCATGTACATGAAATGGGATACCTGGAACAGCCTGCCGCCCGATATCCGCAAAATTATCGATGAAATCGGCCCCGCCGGTTCTGATTGCTGGTTTGCCGTCCAGAGTGGCCGGGACGCTGATAAACATTTACGTGAAGCGCTGGAGTACATAAAGCAGAAAGGTGAATTGATTGAAGTTACTGCAAAGGAACTGAAACGATGGCGTCAATTGATACAACCAAATCTGGATTCAGCCGTGAGTGATGTAGAAGCTAAAGGACTGCCTGCCCGGCAGTTTTTTAACCGGATGATTGAGCTCGTAGACGAGTACTCATGATAGCCTGAAAAGCAGGATATACATCAAATCGATTAACGGAGGTGGTAAATTGACTCAAGAGATAGTTAAATATACCTGTCCTTATTGCGACCAGGAACTGGGAACACGCGATATCCTGAAGACCCACCTCGAAACAGTGCACCCGTCTGCGCCGGTCTGGGGAAGAGAGATTTACCCACTACCAAAGGGGGTGGCCTTCATCGATGCCGATGTCATGAAATGCACCGGCTGCGGTCTTTGTGCCGAGGCCTGCTCTATGCAACACTTCGGGGTTATCAACAAAGACTTTGCCAGGATTTATGTGTGTAATTTCCTTTTGCCTCTCCCCAAAGCCATTATCGTGACCTGCTGCCAGTGCCAGGCGGAGGAACGCCCGTGCGAGAAAGCGTGCCCCGTGACGCCGCCGGCCATCCATTTTGATGAGAAAACACTGCACATGGTGATTGATAGAGACCGCTGTACCGGGTGCCTGTTATGTCAGGAGGCCTGCGGCACCGAGGCTATCCGGTACAATCCGGACGCCTCCGATAAACCCTTTGTCTGTGACCTCTGCGATAAGGATAATACGGGACAAAGGGACCCCCAGTGTGTCAAGATATGTCCCATCACCGCCCTGTATTACCACAACCGGGTGGAACGAATCCGCCCCCTCAGGGATAGTTCCAGAAAAAGTGCCGATGAAAAGGCCGCCATGGTTGCCAGAAGACTGTATCCTTTGACCCGGGAGAGCATTGCCTATCCTGCCTGGCGTCCGTAGTTCTGACCAAATGGAGATAACAAATGGCTGAAATTAAGTTTAATTTACTAGAAGTAGACCTGACGACAGGAAAAAGCCATGTACTTGATGTGACCGATGACGTAAAAACCTACCTCGGCGGGTGCGGTCTGGGCAATAAGCTGATATGGGACCTGGTTCCTCAGGGGACAGACCCTCTAAGCCCGGGTAATATTCTGCACATCGGGGTTGGGCCGATAACCGGACTCGTCGGCACGAAAGTAAGCTGCTCCTTCCTATCACCCCTGACGGGCTGGGCCGGGGAGGCCAGCGTCTCCGGCTGTATCGGTGATGAGCTGATGCGGGCTAACTACAATGCTGGAATCCTGCTGCGGGGCAAGGCCAGCCAACCGGTTTATCTTTTTGTATTTAATGACAGGGTGGAAATAAGAGATGCCTCCGACCTGTGGGGGCAGTATCTGGTCAAGACAGAAAACACGCTCC
>CAZXYV010000051.1:0-9568 GCA_964645025.1 uncultured Dehalococcoidaceae bacterium
GTCGGGATAATCTTTCCCCTGAACCTTTGGTGCGACTAACGTAATATCATGCCCGAATTTCCCCGAGAGGTATTTCAGACTGTTGAGCACGGGTACGGTCGTCGCGAAGGCGCCAATAGGAAATTCATGGCAGACAAATAGTATTTTCATAGTTCTTCAACCCCAGATTATCCGGGCCTCCGTAATATCTGATGCATACAATAATAATTTTAAAGTCAGCATTTTATACACGTTTATGTCTTAAAGCTTAATAACAGTTCAGCGCTTTGTCAATAAGATGGGTTAAGGCGGATGTTCTTCCCTGGAAGAAGATTATATATAAAATAGCCTTTAGAGTAAATGAGTCATGTAATCGAAAACAGATTACCGGATAGGCAACAAAAGGAAAACGGATAAATACCCTTTAAAATATTCAGGAAATGGTTCAGTATTTTGTAATATCAGGGAACAGAAGGAGGCGCGTTGTAAATGCTTATAGTACGGTTTATAATGAGTTGTTAAATGACATAAAATGCATGTGGGGATTTGGGGAGTCGATAGCTTTGTAATATGAACAGAAAATTTGTTGAATACTGTGGTGCGGTAATGGGACATATTATCCCGGATGGCGAATTCAAAGACTATCTCCGGCGGTTTTACCTGTATATTTATGAAAAAATTATAACAAGTGATAATCCCCTATACGCACTTAATAAAATAGTTAGAGAGGTCAAACTAACTACAGATGGCCTCTTGTTTGTAGAGTTAGACGACGGGTCCCGCTTCTATGGGATTCAAGACAGGACTATACATCGCTGGTTTAAATACGGAAAGCCGAATAAATTGGGTAAATTAAAGGAATTCGACTATTTCGGTGACTTCTTGAATATGTTGTATGAGCAATATATTGATAGAACGTATGAAAAATACCGTAGGTTAAAAAAGGGCGATATCGTTGTTGATGTCGGAGCAAATATCGGGGTATTTACGGTGATGGCAGCGCAGCAAGCCGGAAGTGAGGGAATGGTTATTGCCATTGAACCGGAGGATAAGAATTTAAAGATTCTACGGCGTAATATTGAGGAGAATAATCTGGAAAACGTCGTAGTGGTTCCGAAAGGTTTATGGAGCCGCGAGGGTAAACTGAAACTATATATAGCGCCATTTATCAGCCATTCCTTTATGAAACAGGACCGCGAAGATTTTCAAGAAGTAGATGTGGACACTTTAGAAAACATCATCCAGCATTTAGGTGTCAGGGAGCCTGATTTTATTAAGGTAGATATTGAAGGTTCCGAAGTTGAAGCATTAAAAGGAATGGAAGCGATACTGCGGAGTAATGTAACGCTGGCAATTGCCGCCTACCATCCAGTAGAGGGAACGCCTACCTATACAACCATTGTACCCTGGCTGGAAAAGGCCGGATTCCGGACACGAATGGTAGAAGGCATTGTCTATGCCAGCCAGAGCTAAAAAATTTTAGAGACTTTTATTTTAAATTTAAGATAAAAGTTGGCAGAGAAACAACCAACTGTAGCGGCGGGTATTGGCGTCACTGCCACTAGACTTGTCTTTTTGGGTGCTTCTACCTCACTTTTGCACCCTTTTCACTCCTTGCAGAATCATATCCGCCGTAAGATATTCGTTACACTTTTTCTCAGCGATGCCATCCTTCTTGTAACAGACAAAGCATGGGCTCTTTTTATAAATCTTGACACCTCTACCGTAAAGATCAATTTCCCAGGGCGAGGTCGGGCCAAAAAAGGCCACTACTTTCTTCTTCAGAGCGATGGCGAGGTGTAGTGCCAGACTATCCGAGCAGATTACAACGTCGCATTGATTAATGATACCGGCAAACTCCAGCAATGAATTATCACATCCCCCATCAATTAATCCGGGTACGGAGTCTAAAATTCTGGCATTTCTTTCTTTTTCCTCTGGCCCTCCCAGTAAGATTACTTTTGAATTAAACTTATTAAGTAATTTAGCTGCGACTTGAATAGTTTCCTCTTCCGGTAATCTTTTCAACCGCCATCTCTCCCCGGCTCCGGTATTCAAACCGATAACAAAATCTCCCGGTTTTATCCCGTTTTTCTCAGCTACAATTTCCCCGAATCTCCTATAGTCGTGGCTTAGATTGAAAATATACTCTCTATCCGAAGGGTTGATACCGATAATATCGAACATATGTTGTTGGTAGGTTTTTCTATTTGCCCTTTTCAATATGTCATTAGTAGGGGCAGCCCCTAAAACGCCCATATTGTACCAGGTTTCAGCAGTTTTAGTCGGAACCACTTTACTTTCTTTAAAAAGAAAACCGACTTTCTCACCTTTTACGGAACTGGCTAATTTTGATGCATTGATATCTTCATCCAAATTTATCACCAGTAAAAATTCCATTTTATTTAGCTCATTGATTAAGTTATCTTCATATAAGAAAATCTTATCGATAAGTTTATTTCCTTTTAATATATCAACCGCACTTGCGGCAGTAACCCAGTATATCTCGCTATCAGGCCATGTTTCTTTTATCCCGTGAAGGATAGAAGTAGTTCTGAGAACATCCCCGACTGCGCCAATTTTAATAATTAAAATAGGATTAGCCATATTATTTACCTGATTTCTGAACCCGGCCAAACAGCTGCCGTATCTGTTGGAATAACGGGTTGGGATTTGCGACCAGGCGGGAACGGCCTACATTGTTATAGCACCACTGGCACGGTTCCAGAAGTGGAAATCCGGGGTCGAGAAATCGCCGGCGGAACTCCTGGAAATAGGCGTTATTCCAGGTATCTTCTTCATCGAGTGCTTTTTGGCCGGAGAGATTGAGTATCTGGCAGGAACAGCCTCCCACGTTGCCGTCACCGTCAATAGTAAGGTTATAAAAAGGCACGGAGCAATATTTACCGTCTATCGTCCTCGATAGCAGCGGGGGCAGCGATATTTTCACTCTGGTCTTTTTACGCAGGCTTTCAATTTCAGCAAAAGTGTTAACTATGTCAACATCATCATCGAAGAGGCAGCGTTCCTCGGGTTTAAACCCCGGCGCCGGCGAGGCCAGAAATTGAAAGAAAAGCACCTTGTCTACCCCCAGGCTGTCGGCGAAATGGACCATATCTTTCAGGTCACGGTAGTTTTCTTTGTCCAGGATGATGCTGGCCAATATCTCGATTTTTGACCTCTTCTCATTTCTCCGCTTGACCAGTTTAATCGTGTTGTCACGGATGATATCGAAAAACTTAACGGGCATGCCGGTCATCCGGTTGAACTCCGCCGCATTATGTCCGTTGACGCTGACGGTAAACCCCCTTAAAGACGAGTTAAGTATCTCTTCAATATATTCCCCGACGATAATACCGTTCGAACCCGAATAGGTATACATTTTCCTGACTTTAGAGGCATATGCTATCATCCGGAAGAGGTCCTTGTGGAAAAGGGGCTCGCCGTTACCGATGAGATTCACCGCCAGGGCATTCTTATACCGGGTGAGGATTTGCTTGTAAAGCTCGAAGTCCATATCTTTACAGGGTTTCTGCCCGAAGGGATTATCAAATTTTTTCGAGTGGGTCAGGCACATGTCGCAGCTCAAGTTGCAGCGGAGTGTCGGGAAGACCGAGATATATATCGGTTCCCAGCTAACGATACCCTTTTTCCGGCCGGTAAAATACTTGAACAGGTTGAACATTTGCCCGGGGGTATGTTTACCCTTGAGAAAATCAAATAAGACTTCTCTGACTTCCATTCATAGCCTCATTTTTTGGCCCGGCCAACCGTTTCATAAAGGTTGAGCAGGCTTTGCGCCATGATTTCCAGATTATATTTTTGCTCGTAAGCCCTGCGGCCGTTCTCCCCGAGCCGGCGGCAGAGCTCCGGATTCTCTTTGAGCTTGATTATAGCCTGCCTGATTTCATCGCTGTTGTCTGGATTGACGATAATGCCGCAGTTCTCCTGTTGAACCATATAGGCCATGGCGGTATCCCCGGTGACGATAATGGGCTTCCGGGCCATCATTGCCTCCAGCAGCTTATTGCAGGTGGCGTGCTTAACGGCGGGGGCGCTGGGGGAATAGAGGGCGAATAGAAGGTCGCTGGCCACCGTCCGTTCCAGGACTTTGGTATAGCTCAGCTTACCGAGGAACTCGGCTTTGCCGCCGGCCTGTTTTACCCATTGCTCGATGTCCTCGACCATGTCACCATAGCCGGCAATGACCAGCCTTACGCCGTCGATATCTTTGATAATCTGAAAAACCTTATCCAGATTTAGCTGGCGCACGCGGTAAAGCACGCCGGCATAAAAGATGGTAAATTTGTCGTTGGCGGGAGGCGTGGATTTTTTAAGGAAGTCAGGCGGAGGATTGTAGATAGTGACCGCACGGCTGTTAGGAATGCCGTTTACTTCTTTGGCTTGAACTTCATTGGCGAGGATAACGGCATCGGCCAGATGCATGAAGGTCTTCTCAAGTTTAATAAAGAATTTCCTTAATAGTAGCGGCAGGGCCATGGTATCGGCATAGATATCGTAAATTTGGTAAATAATCGGCTTTCTCTTCAATCTGGCGGCGAGCACCGCCGGCATGACGGAATCGAAATTGATGGCCTGGGCGATGTCCCATTTTGTTTTCAGCAGCCAGATGAATACAAAGCACCACCATAAAGGGAGAAAGAACAGTATTTTAATGCCCCACGGCGCCTTGAGCCGGAGGTTCATTTCCCGGTAGTTGGCTTCTGCCCCGCCGGGATGAGGCGCGGCTGTCTGACCGTATCTGTCCCAACCCAGCAGGATAACCTCATAGTCTCCGCCCTTCAGTACATCGATTTCTTTGGCCAGCCAGGGGTCCCGGTCAGTCAGATTCGACCTTATCAGTATCACCCTTTTCTTTTCCATGGACCGGGCTTGTTCCGACTCAATGGTCATAATACCTTTTACTTTGAATTAAAACCTGGCGTCCCGTTCTATTTTATCACGGTTCTGTATAATCCAGTCGTAGACCTGCTTGATGCCTTTATTGATGGCCATTTTGGGCTGGTAGCCCAGGACTTTTTTAGCCTTGGCTATGGAAGCGCGCCGCCGGCTGATGAGGTCCCAGTCCCGGCGCGGTGTTAGCTTAACGCCGTTCGGGTTTTTCGTGATAGTGTTGATGATACCGGCGAGGTCGATTACTTTAGTCTCTTTCTCCGAGGCCAGGTTGAAAGCATCGCCGACGGCCTCCGGCACGACTCCCAGCCTTAAAGTGCCGTCGATAATATCATCCACGAAGGTAAAGTCCCGCGTCTCTTCACCGGTGCCGGTGATGGGGAGGGGCTTTTTCTGGAGGGCCCACCAGATGAAGTTAGGGATGACGTTGCGGTAGGCTCCCGGTATCTCGCCCGGCCCGTAAACATTGAAATAGCGGGCAATGGCCACCGGCAGCTTATAATAATTATGGAAGAAATTGCAGTAGAGCTCACCTAAGAGTTTGGTTATCTGGTAGGGGGTATCCAGGTGCAGGGAGACAAAGTCCTCTTTAAGGGGGAGAGGCGCCTGGCTCCCGTATACCGAGCACCCCGACGAGGCGAAAACGACCCTTTTTACCCGGGTCAGGTGGGAATATTGCAAAACCTTAATTGTCCCCTGGCCGTTAACCTGGAGGTCGGTCTCCGGGTTATCCACCGAGTTCTGGTTGGCGAAATGGGCAGCCAGGTGAAAGACATAGTCGGTGCTTCGAGAAAAGGCCCTTTTCATAACCTCGTCATCGAGGATGCTCCCCTTGATGAAGACCACGGAGGGGTCGGCGGGGATGTTCCACCTGGCGGCGGCAGAAAGGTCGTCCAGGACGGTGATTTTCGATGCTCTGGCCTTAATTAAAGCGCGGGTGAGGTTGGAGCCGATACAACCGGCACCCCCGGTGATGAGCACGGTCTTACCCTTGTATTCCTTTATATAATCGTCAGGCATTTTGCTTTTTTAACCTCCTTCAATCTCTCTTCTAGCTGTGCCGCGATGCTCTCGCAGCTGTGCACTCTGGTGACGTATTCCAGGCCGTTACGCTCAATACGCTGCCGGTATTCCGGTTCGGTGAGGAGTTTTACTAACTTTTCCGCCATTTCTTCAGGGGTGCCGGTAAACACCATACCTTCCGATTCGCCGGGGGTCACCGCCACCAGGCCGGGCAGCGGCGTGGCCACGACGGCCTTACCGCAGGCCAGGTACTGCACGATTTTGCCCGGAAAGATATCCCGCGTGGCAGTGGTAATACGAAAAGTGTTGATACAGATAGCGGCCAGGTTGATGTAAAGCGGCATGGTATCGTAAGGCTGGAACCCGGTGACCGTCACTTTAGCGGCCAGTCCCGTCGCCGCAACAATGTCTTCCAGCTTACGGCGCTGCGGCCCGTCACCGACGATTAGCAGCCTGGCGGACGGCACTGCCGCCAGCACTTTCGGGAAGTGGGGTATAAAATCGTCCAGGCCGCTGAAATCGAAGAGTGTGCCGATGAAAAGAATCACTTTATCCTCTTTACCTATACCCCATTTTAGACGAATCTCGTCCGGGGCAGGGCGGGGATAAAAGATACCGGTATCTACGGGCATGGGCAGCAAATGCACTTTTTTAGCCCCGGCACTGAGCCCGGTAACGTATTGGGTGAGGCTGGGAGTAAGGGTTAAAATCATGTCGGCCCGGGCATAGACGTATTTTTCCAGCATTCTGGCGGGTAGTCGTAAGAGCGGATATTTTACCAGCTGATTCAGGATGTCGATGGACCTGAAAACAACCGGCACATTCAATTTCCTGGCGGCTTTAATTGTCTGGACGCCTTGGGTGGCGACGCCGTAAAGGACGATGATATCTATATTCTTATTTTTCAGTGTTCTTTTTATGGCCTGGTAATGGGTAAAAGCCGCCGAGATACGGCTCAAGCCGCAGATTTTAATGAACCCCGGCCGGATGAGCGAGACGGAGGCACCACCAAAAGCGCGTGAGATACCGTCCCGTTCGCTGGTTTTCAGGGTGCCCAGATTCAATGAACCGTTACGGCGCCAGGTATCCTCGTAATCTATAGCGTAGACGCGGTGACCCCGCAATGATAATGACTCGGCCAGGGTGTGGATATCGAAGACTACCTTCTTCAACCAGTCGACTTCGTGGATAAAGAGGATATTCACGCCTTTGCTCCGCTATTTGATGCCATATACGGATTTCATCCACTCGATAGTCCTGGGTATGCCTTTTTCCGGGGGAACTTTGGGATTATGTTTTAAATCGCGGCGCGATTTGGAGTAGTCCATATGTTTCACCTGGGTCGTAAAAGGCTCGGCCTCTTTATAGGTCACCTTGGAATCGTCCTTGCCCAGGTATTTCAGGATGATATCGGACACGTGCTTAATTTCGCACTCCCATGCCTCTTTACCGCCGATGTTGTACACCTCGCCGGGGATAAAATTGTCCACGATATTGGCAAAGGTGCGGCAGGTATCTTCAACGTAGTCGAAGATACGTTTGTGGCCCATATAGACGGTATAGGGTTCATCGTGGAGGGCTTTATGGATAAAGGCGGGCACAACGCCGCGGTAGGGATGATAGTGCTCGTACGGACCATAGGCGTTGACTGGCCGCACCCTGACGGTCTCGGTGCCGAACATGGCCGCCGAGTTGAGCACCATGAGCTCGCCGGCCCACTTGGTGATGGCGTAGTCGTTCATCTGCTTGATGGCGAGCTTGTCCATGACATCCTCGCTCATCACGCCGGTGTAATCGCCGTAGACCTCGGCGCTGGAAAAGAATATCATCTTGAACTTCTTCTGCTCCTGGAGGCGCAGCAGGTGCTTGGTGCCGATGACGTTGGTCTGCCAGAGGTCTTCGTAATAATCCTCGCCGTTCCAGCGCCCGTATTCGGCGGCCAGGTGATAGACGAAATCGAATTCGTGTTGGTTAAATATCCTTTCCAGCTGGCGGTATTCTCTAACGTCGCAACGTGTGTAATTGGGCGTGACCGCGGAATTCATCATATCGCAGACCCAGACCTCATGGCCCCTTCTTCTTAATTCGGGGACGAGGTTGGAGCCGATGAACCCGATGCCGCCGGTTACCAGTATCTTAGCCATATCTTGCCTCCGTGATGATATTGGCAATCCTCTCCGAGGCTTTGCCATCGCCGAAGGGATTTGCCCAGTCGCGTTGCCGGGCCAGCATTGTTTCGGCGCCGGTTAATATTTTTTCCGGGACCGCACCCGCCAGGATATTGGCGCCGACCTCAATCGTTTCCGGTCGCTCGGTATTGTCCCGCAGAGTAACGCAGGGGACGCGCAGGATACAGGCCTCCTCCTGGATGCCGCCGGAATCCGTCAGTATCAGTTTGGCGTGGCTCTCCAGCATTAAAAAAGAGAGGAAATCCACGGGGTCGATAATTTTCAGGCTCCTGGCAGTCAGAGAGAAGTCCTTCATTTTTTTCAGGCTGCGGGGGTGGATAGGATAAACCACCGGCA
Organism: uncultured Dehalococcoidaceae bacterium; assembly: GCA_964645025.1. Taxonomy (GTDB): domain Bacteria; phylum Chloroflexota; class Dehalococcoidia; order Dehalococcoidales; family RBG-16-60-22; genus Fen-1077. The sequence continues at coordinate 8,442 of CAZXYV010000051.1, forward strand.
GCCGGGAACGGGAAGATAACCTGTCCAGGCCTTCCAGGATGGCGGCAAATCTCTGCGGATTATCCACGTTCTCCTGCCGGTGCAGGGTCACGAGAAAGTAGTGCTGCGGTTTGAGGTGTAATTCGTTGACGATGTTACTCTTGCTTTTGGCCAGCTCCAGATTTTGATTGACGGCGTCGACGATGGTATTGCCGGTGACGGATATCCTGGCCTCTGTGATTCCCTCGCCCAGCAATGTCTGTCTGGCTTTAGCAGTTGGTGCGAAGAGGTAGTCGGCCATATGGTCGGTCAGGACGCGGTTTATCTCTTCAGGCATACTGCGGTCGTATGAACGCAGCCCTGCCTCGACATGGCCGACTTTAATACCCAGTTTGGTGGCCGCCAGGGCGCCGGCAAGGACGCTATTGGTGTCTCCTTCGACGATGACGGCTTGCGGCTTCTCCTCCTTGAGTATCTTTTCAATGCCGATGAGCATTTTACCGGTCTCTTCGGCGTGTGTGCCGGAGCCGGCGTCGAGATTATATCTCGGGCGGGGCAATTCAAGCTGTTCGAAAAAGACCTTGTCCAGATTAAAAGAGTAGTGTTGACCGGTGTGCAGCACGAAGAAATCTATCTGTTTTTTCTGAAATACTTTTATCAGCGGGGCCAGCTTGGTAATTTCAGGGCGTGTACCGAGGATGACAGAAATTTCCATCTAGTAGATTAATCTCCTGATAAAACATCGTTTAAGCCGCCTTGAAACTCACACCGTCCCTTAGTCCCGGTTAAAGGGCAGTTAGCTGTGTAATAATATTTGATTTGATTATAACCTACGTAATTTTCATAATCAAGAATAACTTACATTTCGGGTGCCTGTTGGCAGAATTATTGCCAATTGAGTAGCTTTGTGCCATAATTATCGGAAACTATGTATACCCTGTCAACCGGAATTGAGTGTATGGGATTATCTGTAAGTATCAAGGGTAAGACATTAGTCTCTCTCTGTCGCCCCGCAACATGGTGTCTGAAACTGTTCCTGGATTAAGAGCCGAATAGATATGTCAAGGTTTAGTAAAATATTATCCATCGTCTTCGGGCTGGTGATATTGGGAGGTATTGGCGTCCTTGTTTATTCGGTAGCTTTCCTG
>CAZXYV010000052.1:0-4881 GCA_964645025.1 uncultured Dehalococcoidaceae bacterium
TATTTTCATCGTTCCTCATGTTGGTATATTTTACCATCTTCAACAATGTGAGAATCGCTGTCTTCATCATGAGTGGATATTTCCATGATGACGCTATCCTGGATACCTATTTTCATGTGCATCAGGCCGGGCGGAATCTCAAAAACGTCCCCGGCGCCAATGATGACGGATTTATTTTCACCGCGGCCCAATCTTAACCCCACCTTTAGCTGGCCGGAATGCACGAAATAGGTCTCAATTTTCTGGCAGTGAAACTCCAGGCTATTTTGCGCGCCTGCCTTGAGATAGATTCTCTTTCCGGCATAGGCTTCATTAACCAGCGATTGTATGGCACCCCAGTATTTATCCCGGTAATCAAAAGGTTTTTCTATCTTAAACTCAATATCAGGTTTAGATATTTTTATTTTAGCCAGGTCTGATTTGAGTTTCGCGACTTCTGCCTCACTCTCGACATTGCAGTAATCGTTACTCTTATATTGATTGGAAAACATATAGATGTAGCTATTCTCCAGTCCGCCCAGCGCGTGGACCAACCCCGGCGTCAAATGAAAAACATCTTGTTTCTTCAACTTGAAGGCGCGCAACTCTCCTTTTTTATTGATTACCTTTAGCAGGGCAATGCCTTCTTCGACAAAAAACGTGCTTTCGGTTTTTTGATAGTAGTGAAGCGGCTGCACCCCGCCTTTTTTCAGGTAAAACCGGGTTAAAGCGTATTCGGGCCTTCCGGTGGCCGCAATATAATGACCCCAGGGTTTCTTTACCCTGCCGGGATGCTTAACTTTCCCCATTTCCTCAAAAGTAAAACCGTAGACCATTTTTATTTTCTCAATTGTTTAAATTGGTGATAAAGTCTATCAGTTCTTGTTTTGCGGGCGGGTTTATCCCGTGTTTGGTGGTGGCTAACCCGGCCCAGGCGTTGGCGATAAATAGTGATTCGGCGGGATACTCCGGCGAGCCGAGGCTGAACGCGCTCAGGAAAGCATCGCCGGCGCCGCAGGTATCTACGGCATTTACCTTGATGGCCGGCGTGCGGATAATGTGATTATCGATACTGGCTACCGAGCCTTTCTCCCCGAGTTTGACGCAGATATCGGCCTTCCCCAGTCTCTTTTTAAGTCTCTCGAACGTCCCAGTTTCTGTGAAATGACTATCGATTTGCCTGGCTTCGCTCATATTCAGGCAGATGCAAGAGAAATCTTTATATTTTTCGATATTGCTTTCCCTCTGGGATGCCTGTGAGTCCACAAAGGCCGGCACATGATGTTTTTGAGACAGGTCTCTTATCGCCTTGATTAACTCATCCGTCATCATGCCGTGTTGATTATCAGAGACAATCACGATATTATGGTTTACTATTTCGAGGTTGATTTTAGCGATGATATTTTTAGCTATTTTACCGCTGATATCACGGTTATCCAGTTTATCGAGCTGAAGAAGTTTATAGCCGTCAATCCAGAATCTCTTTTTAGCGGTAGTTTGCCTGGTTTTATCGATGATAAATTGTTTTTTTAGATTCTTATGTGAAAAGGCATCATATAATTTCGCCTCGTCATCATTTCCCAGGACGGCGATACAGGTGACGGAAGCGCCCAGTTCCAGCAGGTTCCGGGCGACCAGGCAGGAACCGCCGAAAGATACGTCGGTCTTTTTTTCTTCAGCCACGATAGTGGGAGTCTCCGATGATATCCCCAGCGCTTTTCCGTACACATAGATATCCAGAATAGGGTCGCCGATTAATAGTATATTTTTCCCTGCGAACCCTTTAATAATATCCCGGTATATTGTCTGCGGTTTTTTCATGTTAACGCTTCTTTAAACGATTTCCTACGTTTGTTTTGCCCTGATTTGCTTGATGATGTTAGTCGTCGAATAGTTCTTTACCATCGGGAAAACTTTTACTTCAATGTTGTCCGGGATTTTATCTCTTCTTCTCACTTCTTCCGCCGGCCATTCACCACCCTTAACGACGATGTCCGGTTTTACCTGAGCGATGATGCCCGCCGTAGCGGTGTCGTCAAAAATAACGACCTCATCAACATCCTTGATGGACTGAAGGACGAGCTTCCGGTCATTTTCATTATTAACAGGTCTATCAGGGCCTTTCAGCAGCTTCGTGGCCCTGTCCGAATTTATCCCGACAATCAGTCTCCCCCCGAGGCTTTTACAGAACTTTAAAAGCTCGATGTGCCCCGTGTGCAGTACATCGAATATCCCGTTCGTAAAAACGATAGCCTCTTTTTGATGAGGAGTTATCTTTTCCACTCTCCGGACATGGCGGCCTTCACCAAATGGCTCGTTGAGCCAGTTTTCCACAATCTGGATGGCCAGGTCCCTGGGGGAAATCCAGGCACCCAGGCAGAGCACGTTAGCATCATTATGCTCCCGGCATTTTATAGCCGTTTCAATATCACGTACCAGGGCGGCTCTTATCCTGGGGAACCTGTTAGCGGCGATACTCATGCCCACACCCGTGCCGCAAATCAGGATACCTTTATTCACGTCACCGTTGCTGATTATCTGGCTCAACTGACGGGCATAATCAACGTAATCGACCTTCTCCTGGTCGGTATACGGGCCGAGGTCAATGGCGTGATATCCGAGAGTCTTCAGGTGCTGGGCAATCTGGTTTTTCAAGAGCACGCCGTTATGGTCGGCCGCCAGCACGATGTTTTTATCTTCTGGTTCTGTTTTACCCATTTAACATCCTTTAGAAATATGAATCACGGCTTTCCTTAACCGAATTCAAGACCCGATATGCACCCCTGTGTTCAATTTAAATTTATGGTAAACTAGCCCCATACTTTTGTCAAACAAAATATAGTTAGTCGTCTTCTTTTCAAGGCTGCGGGCTTTTTTCGCCGACATTGTGCGTCTCCCCGGTTGACCTCATTTTAAGTTGCTTTTGAACAGCTTCAAACACTTCCTCGGCGCTGATGGTTGTCAGACAAATCCGGTCCGGGCAGACTTCGGCCTGGCTTGTTCCCGCCATTTTAACGCAGGGGCTGCAAGGCAGGTCTTTTCTGATAATGATGTGTTTTTTATCCCGCGGGGCGTTTCGCTTGTAGTGGCCCGGCCCGTAAATCGCCACCACCGGGGTGTCCACGGCCACAGCCACGTGCATCAGGCCGCTATCGTTACAAATCAGCAAATCGCTTCTTTTGATTAAGGCTCCTGTCTGCTTCAGCGTCAGTTCGCCGGCGGCATTAACCGGCCTGACGGTCAGTTTAGCAAACGTTTGCTCGATTAAGTCTCTTTCATCGGGGGAGCCGACAGCCACTACTTTCACACCATTTTGAAGGAGACGTTCCGTGAGTTCAGACCATTTTCCCGTATCCCAGCGTTTCCAGCTCTGTATGAGGCTTGTCCCTATCTGAACGGTAACAAATCGTTCGGCGTCAGGGACACCGTGTTTTTTAAGAAAAGCCGCGGCAACTTGGTCATCGTCATCACCGGTGTGGAAATAAGTCTGTTTGTCCTCGGCTGTAATGCCGATGGCTCTGGCCAGATTTAGATTCAGGTCGATTTCGTGCTCGTCTTCCCCCATTTTTACCGGGAAATTGTTAAGATAGTCGTATTCACCCCGCCAGCCTCCGCTCGTGACATGTCCCACGCGGAAGGGCGCCCGGCTGAAGAGGGTAATTAAAGCATAGTCGATGGGGCGGCCGGCAAACCGGCTGACAATCAAATCAGGCTGCCACCTTTTCATCTGCCGGATAGCCTTGAATCTCTGCGAGTACGTCAAATTACGGTAATCCCATATCACAATTTCATCCACCAGATTGCTACCCGCTACCACCTGCTCAGCGCCGTTTTTTTGCAGGAACAGCAGGGCAATCCGGGCGTCCGGGAAATGACTTCTCAAGGCCTTGAGAAAGGGGGTGAACATAATCATGTTACCGATGCCCATCTGCCCGTAGACCAGGATACGCTTTATCCGGCCAGGCTCCGGCAGCGCTTTTTTATGCGAAAGTATTAGCAGGGCCAATACTCTTATTTTTAGATTGGCGACTGCAAGCAGCGTTTTTTTAAATAGGTTTTTCATCTCTGGTGTTGTCCGGTATCTTTTTTGTGGCTACGACGATAATGTTCAGGCTGACGATACTCACGCGGCTAAGCTCCCCTAATTCAACATAGAGAAGAAACTTGTAAAAAGCTTTGACAAATTGCCATAAGACGAACCTGATGATTGACATCGGGTCTGGCCATAGCGTCGGCTCCTGAGGAAAAACCCGGACGTTATCAAATCCCACTACATGCAGTAGCTGGGACATACTAACCGCGGTAAAGGCGACTTCATGGGTGAAATCCCCGTACCGGTTACGCCCTCCGAAGGGCGATTCAGCGTTGGGGACTTGAATAATCATCCGCCCGTTATCTTTTAAAGATTGAAAACAGAGCGATAGTATCTCAAAGACCTCTTTTTTACTGAAATGTTCGATGATATCGCGCGCAAAGATGACGTCAAAACGTCCTTTTTTATCCTGTAAAAATTCCTGGATATCGCCCTGCTCGATATTGGTGACACCCAGTCGCCGTCCTGATTCAAGTTGTTCGGCGCTGATGTCTATGCCCTGTGCATTTTTATATCCGGACCGTTGCAGCCACCAGACAATAGTACCGGGGCCGCACCCTAAATCGATAATCTCGGCGTTTTTATCCGCCGGAAGGAACTTGCCAAATAGCTTGCGCCATAATATGGCCCTGCTTTTGAGGGTGTTTAATGTCACCTCGCCTTCATAGCGAGATTTATAGCCGGACACGTATTTTGTGTAGAGTTTCTCTTTGTAATTCAACTAAACACGCCTCGCTAATGATGATTCAGATACCATTACTTGTCCGGGAGCTTATTACCTGCGCCAGCCCTTCCTCCAACGAATATCT
>CAZXYV010000052.1:4981-8132 GCA_964645025.1 uncultured Dehalococcoidaceae bacterium
TCCGTACACATTAAAATAGCGCAGGCAGACCGTCGGCACCTTATAGGCAAGATTAAACATGGCGCAATAGTATTCACCGGTCAGCTTGGAGGTGGCGTAAGGGGACTGGGGATTGGGCAGCATGTCTTCCTGCTGGGTCGGGGTGGGGGTATCGCCGTAAACCGCCGCGGATGAGGCGAAAATCACCTTGTTTACCCGCTGGCTGCGGGCGGCCTGCAAAACATTAAATGTCCCGGTGACATTCACTTCATGAGTTAGGGCCGGGTCGGCGATGCTCTGCGGGACATTGGAAATCGCCGCCAGGTGAAAAACATAGCGGCAATCTTTAAAAACCTTTTCCAGTAGTTTCAGATGGGTAATGCTGCCTCTAACGAACTCCACCTCTTTTCTCTCGATGAGGTGTTTAAGGTTAGCTTCTTTACCCGTAGAGAGGTCATCGATAACGGTGACCTGGTAGCCACGCTTTACCAGCTCATCGGCCAGATGCGAGCCGATAAAGCCAGCCCCGCCGGTAATCACTACTTTCATCATTATTTTTTCCTGTCTGATATCGCCTGTAAAATACGCTCGGCCAGGCTGGCCCCGTTAAGCCGGTGATAGGCCAGCGCTTCGACGGGCGTGCCGCAGGCCGGGAACCCCTCCACGGCGAACTTCTGGAATTGCTTTACCTTTAATTTATCCGAGGCCGTGATTGCATTCAATAAAGAGTCCCCGAGACCGCCCTGCGGCGAGTGGTTATCGAGGACGAAAATAGCCGCGCTATTACCAACTACGGCTTCGAGCCATTTCCGGTCGACGCGGTTTAACCACGGCATATTGACGACTTTCAATGAAAAGCCTTTCTTATTGAGCAGTTCACCGGCTAGCAGGGCTTCGTTGAGCATGACCGGACCGTAAGCAAAGATAACCGCGTCTTTACCGTCCTGTAAAACACACCCTTTCCCGCATTCGAATTTGTAGTCAGCCGGCAGCGCTATCGTGCGGGGGGACGGCGATATTACCAGTCTTAAGAGGCAGTTTCCACTCGCCTCATTGACGCACCATTCCAGCGCCAGCCTTGTCTCCACGGCGTTACACGGTTCCAGGGCCACAAAATTAGGCAGGGCGGCGAAAAGGGAGATATCCCGCAGGCTCTGGTGCGATTGACCCGGCCCGGCGGGTATCAAGCCGGCATAGTGGCAGACATAGATTATTTTGGAGCCTTCGGTGGCGTTGGTATATATCTGTTCGTTAGCGCGGGAAGCTAAAAATACGCCGAAAGAGTTGACTATCGGCAGCAAGCCCTGGAGCGCCAGTCCCCCGGCCATGGAGACCATGTCCTGCTCGGCAATCCCGTTCTCGATGAAGCGGTCGGGGTATTTCGACTCGAAAAGACGGATGCCGCAATCGACCGCTAAATCGGCGTCAAGCACGACGATATCTTTACGCCTGGCCGCGAGCTCGACGAGCGCCTCGCCGTAGGCGTTGACCACCTTCTCCGCGGTATCCTTCAGCCTGACGCGGTGCTCCTCTCTGGTTTCCAGCAACTCCAGGGATAGGGGCTTTAAGCCCTGTTTGCCGAGGCGTTCGTTAATCCGGTTCAAAATCTCGGTATGGCCGGCTTTAAACGAGTCATCATCGGGGGCGCCGGAATGCCACTGGTAAATTCCTTTGCCTTCTTTCACTATCGCCGTCCCCTCCATGAAGGAGACGCCTTTACCCTTTATGGTATCGGCAATCAGGACCTTGGGCTTATCGGTAACCTTCTTAAAGCCGGCGAACACTTTATCCAGTGCGGCAAAATCATGGCCGTTGCACCTGGCCACGTGCCACCCGAAAATCTCGAATTTTCTCTCCAGATTGCCGAGGTCGATAACCTGTTGCACCGGTTTATCCGTCTGGATTTTATTAAAATCCACAATGACGTGGACGTTGGTCACTTTCTGGTGGGCGGTGGTTTGCAGGGCTTCCCATATCTGCCCTTCCTGGAGCTCGCCGTCCCCGGTCATGACGAAGATGCGCCCGCCATGGCCAGTTATTTTCTTGGCCAGGGCCATCCCTTTAGCCTTGGATATGCCCATGCCGAGCGAGCCGGAGTTGGCTTCGATGCCGGGAATGCTGACATCGGGGTGCCCGTGGGTACCGTCCAGGCGTCTTAGTCTGGTGAATTTTTCTTTGCCCAGGATGCCCAGCGAGTACAGGACCGCGTAAAAACCGGGCACATCATGTCCTTTGGAGGAGAAATAGATATCCCGGTCCGGGTGTTCGATGCCCAGTTTTACCGTGTTCATTTCCGAGTAATAGAGCAGGGTGACGATATCCAGCGAGCTCAAGCTGGACCCGAGATGCCCCGAGCCGGCCCGCTTGACCGAGTTCAGCGCATTCAACCGGCACATGTCGGCGAGCAGTTCCAGCTTGGCGTATTTCGGGATATTCGCTCCGGAAACGCGCTGGAACTCTTCCCTCGGGATGAGTGAGATATTGACCATTATTTCAGGGCCTCCTCAGGTTGGTAGGGGGCTTTATTGACCGGTGGCAGGGTGGCCTTACCAGAGCGTACCAGTTCCCCGGCTATCTGCCAGTCAATGGGCTGGTTGACATCAAACCCTTCGTAGTCCCGTGTAAAAAATGGCATGACCACGTTTCCGGCGATGGTATGCCCTTCAAAGACAACACGCGTCCAGGCTATTTCCAGGCTGGCATTCTGGACATAGACTACCGGTAAAGACTGATAGGGGGTGCTGTGCCAGGGCGTCGCCGCGGGCTCTGGCTTTAAAAGCGGCGTCATCCGGCGGCCGTTGACCACCCACATTTTATACGGGTGCTGGCTACACTTCTCCACCGCCCGCAGAGAGTCCACGCCTTTTTCGGCCAGGAAATCATGCCACGCCCGCTGGATAGTATCGGCCTGGCGGAAGGGGCTGGTCGGGCGCAGGATGCTGAAACAGTCGTACGCGCGGGATGCCTGACGCAGGTTCTTCAAAGTAAACTCCACCCATTCGATGTCGGGGCTGGTTTCCCCGGCCAGGGCGGTGGGGCGTAAAAACGGCACCCCGGCGCCATAGTATTTGCCGATATCAGCGTACCGTGACGAATCTGTAGATAGAATCACATCGGCAAATATCCGGCTCTGCAAGGCGGCGGCAATAGTGTAAGCCATCAGGGGATGCCC
>CAZXYV010000052.1:8232-9329 GCA_964645025.1 uncultured Dehalococcoidaceae bacterium
CCACCAGCATATTACGGAACTTATCGTAAATACGGTTAAAAATGATGATGCGGCTGGCGGCGGCACAGCGCTGCCCGGCATTACTGAAAGCCGAAAGCAGCACCCACCTGGCCGCGTTTTCCAGGTCGGCATCATCACAGACGACAAGCGGGTTCTTGCCGCCAAGCTCCAGGGATACTTTGGCCAGGCGCTCCCCGGCAATTACCGCAATCCGGCGTCCTACCTCGGTCGAGCCGGTAAAGCTGATGACGCCCACGTCCGGATTTTTTACCAGCGGGTCACCCGCCTCCTCGCCGGTCCCCTGGACGATATTCAGCACGCCGGCGGGAAGCCCGGCCTCGCGGGCGATTTTACCGAAAATCCAGGCGGTCACGGGGGTATCTTTCGCCGTCTTGAGGACGGCGGCATTACCGCAAATCAAGGCCGGGAAGACTTTCCAGGCCACGTTGGCGATAGGGGTATTGGCGGAGATAATCAAACCGGCCACGCCGATAGGCTGGCGGACGGTCATAGCGTATTTGTTGGGTGTACCGCTGGTGGTGGTCCTGCCGTAGAGCCGCTGCCCCTCGCTGGCATAGAATAGTCCCAGCGCGATGGCCCCGCCGGTTTCTCCGAAGGCATCTTTAAAGGATTTGCCGGTTTCCGCTGCCACGATTGCGGCGATGTCTGGCTGATGGGATTTCATCCCCAGCACGATATCGTGGAGCATCAGACCGCGCTGTACCGGCGGCGTAGCGGCCCAGGCGGGTTGAGCTTTCCTGGCCGCATTTACCGCCTGTTGGATATCTTTAGCCCGCGAACGGGCTACATGACATAGTATTTTCCCGTTAGCCGGGTTTATCTTGTCGAATGTTTCACCGGAGACGGCCCGGCGTTCCTCACCGTTTATCCAGTTGGGTATTTCCTTCGGGAAAAGCGCTGCCTTGCGGGCCTCCTTTTCCCTTACCATGCCGTCCAACCTCCATCGATAATCAGGTTAGCGCCGGTCATGTAGGAAGAGGCATCGGAGATGAGGAAAATCATGGCGCCGTTGTATTCGTCTTCCCGCGCCATCCGGCCGAGCGGTACCCGGGCGCAATAGCCTTTAAGGAACGCGG
>CAZXYV010000053.1:0-1709 GCA_964645025.1 uncultured Dehalococcoidaceae bacterium
CACGACCTGAGCCTCCGCAGGGCTCCGCTCTAATCCAACTGAGCTACAAGCGCGTTTTTTATCTGGTGCCGAGGGGGAGATTTGAACTCCCACGCCCTTTCGAACACTACGCCCTGAACGTAGCGCGTCTGCCATTCCGCCACCTCGGCCCCTGATGCTATATTGTAACAGCTAATACGGTGCTTTTTCAAGATTCGCCCGGCAAGCTCCGTCCAGATTGACAGCCAGAAAGGCATCATGTATCATGTGACTGTTGCGCTCTCGTCTTCAGACTGCTGTTCCGTTACCCCTCCACCGGGGAAGTTTAGTATCTCATTCCTTAGAAATAAGTAATCGTATTTAATGGCAGATGCGATAATGCCCGTTAAGAAAAAGTCAGCCTATAACAAAGACTGGACTCAGGGTCCTATTCTCCGTAATATCCTGCTGCTCTCGTGGCCGATGGCGCTGATGGAGACCCTTTTCGTCGTCAGCCAGGTGGCCGATATGATATGGGTGGGGAGGCTAGGTTCATCAGCCATTGCGAGCATGGGTATCGCTTTCATCGTCATCATGCTGGTCATGTCCATGGATTTCGGTCTGGTCGTGGGTGCGCGAGCCATGGTCGCCCGCTACGTAGGGGCAGGTGATATCACTACCGCCAATCATATCGCCGCGCAGGCCTTAATCCTCGGTGTCGCCTGGGGTCTTTTAATGACGGGGCTGGGCATCTTCCTGGCCGAACCGGTGATGCGGATGTTCGGGCTGGAGGCCAGTGTCGTCGCCGACGGCGTGTCCTACATACGCATCACTTTTGCCGGCTGGGTGACCATGGACATCATGGTAGTCATTCTGTATATCATCCAGTCTTCCGGCGATGCCGTCCGGCCGCTGGTGCTCGAAACAATCACCCGAGTTATCCATATTGCGCTCTGTCCCTTCCTCGTCCTGGGTCTATGGATTTTTCCCCGTATGGGCATCGGCGGGGCGGCTCTCGCGAGCGTCATCGGCCAGGTCGTCGGCGCGGTGCTCGCTTTTTGGCTCCTTTTTGGAGGGGGCACCCGTTTGCATGTTACCCGGAAGGACTTTCATATCGATTTTATCGTCATAGGCCGCATCCTGAAAATCGGGCTGCCGGCGTTATTGACGAATTTACAAAGGTCCTTCTCTGCGTTCATTATAACTTTGTTAATCGCCCCATTCGGAACGCTGGCCATGGCTGCCCACAGTCTTTTCTCCAGAGTGGAGTTGTTCATTATGCTGCCCGGCTTCGGTCTGGGCATGGGTGCCGGCGTGCTCGTGGGGCAAAACCTGGGCGCCCATCAGCCGGATAGGGCGGAAAAAAGCGCCTGGCTGGCCACCGGTATCCTGCAAGCTTTCATGATGGTTGTTTCAGCGGCCGTCCTGCTGTGGGCTGACAGCATCATAAGCCTTTTTACCCCCGACCCCGAGCTAATCAGGATGGGCGGCACCTTTTTAAGGATAGGCGCGGCTGGCTTCTCTATCCTGGCCTTTGCCTCGATACTTCAGGGGTGTATCTCCGGTGCCGGTGACACGATTCCGAACCTGATTATCAGCTTTATGGCCATGTGGGTGGTGCAGATTCCTCTGGCATTCTGGCTACCGCATGTAAGCGACCTTCACGTACTGGGCATACGCTGGGCGATGGTAGCCGGCAATGTAGCCGGGAGCATAATCTACGTCGCGTATTTTAGATTGGGGAGATGGAA
>CAZXYV010000053.1:1809-9318 GCA_964645025.1 uncultured Dehalococcoidaceae bacterium
CGGATGACATCCGGGTAGGCTATGGCCTGGGCTTGAGCCACTGTTCCCAGCCCGTAGCTCGTGGCGAGGAGCATGATGTTCTGCACCACCGCGCCGCAATCATACAAGGGCCAGGCGTTAATGCCTTTTGATTGATAGAAGAATGACCGGGTAATAAGCAGATAAATACACGCCGGGGCGCCGTAGTGCCGGAAGTTATCCGTCCGGCGGTCTTTAAACTCCGCCTCGGTCATAAAGGGTCTCTCCTGTGCCATCAGACCGCGCATATAGGAAATATGGGGTTCAGGGAACTCGTAAGGCCGGGCAATATCCGGCTTTGTCTCTTCGGCACCTTTTTTAAGGAAGCCATCCTCTATTTCCTTGAGCTTTTTCCCGCCGGCGATGGCGAACTCCCAGGGCTGGGTGTTCCCCCATGACGGTGCCCACAGCGCCTGACCGATTATCTTTTTGAGAACATCCAGCGGCACGGGGTCAGTCTTGAAAGCCCGGATGCTTTTTCTTGCCTTGATAGCTTCCACGATATCCATGCTATTAGCCTCCTTCAATCCAGGCGTTAAATCGTAGCCCTGAAGCCGGGTCATATTCTCTGGCGAATGACTCGGGATAGTTGTCTTTCCAACTTTCCATTTGAGCCATAGTTACCTTATCGACTTCAACCAGGTAGCCGCTCGTGGCCATCCCCGGGCAATGCTTGGACACTATTCCATTGGGAGATATAAGGTTGATGGCGCCGCCGCGGTCGAGCTCTCCCGGTATTATCCAATCGCACCTGGCGCCGTGGTCCATATATACCACCCCGGGCATGATTCTCTCCCAGACGATAGTCCCGCCGAGGACAGCTCCCCGCTCATTATATGCCCTGACGATGTCCCCGCTCTTGATGCCCCGGGCGGCGGCGGTAGCCGGATGTATCCAGAGAGGCTCGTACATGTAGCCGTCCCAGGCCTTGACCTTGCAGGTCCTGATTTCCCTGGTCCAGGATATATCGTCGCACTGGGCGTGCATCCTCCACCTGCCGTGATTGGACATCATGAGCAAGGGATACTTCCGCGCCCGGTCGCTGGAAATCCTTTCGTCGTGCGTCTCGCTTTTTTCCACCCATTTGGGTATCGGCTGCCTTTCTTTATCATCGGGGAAATATTTAGCCAGTCTCTCCGAATATATCTCCAGCTTTCCGGAAGGTGTTTCCAGGGGGTATTTAGCGGGGTCTTCGTAAAACTTTCTCAGGCCGGGCGGGTCGGCTTCCCAGTCTTTAGCTACTGGGAACACGAAATACTGCTTTTTCTTGAATTCATCCCAGCTGATAAACTCCGGCAGCCCGATGCCCTCATAGGCAAATTTAATCCAGTCCTCCAGGGTTTTGCCCCCGGTAACCTCATCATATTTACCCAGCTTTTTAGCGACTTCCAGGACGGCCTCGTAGTCGCTCTTGGACTCACCGACGGGCTGGATAGCCTGTCTCTGGAGCAGCACGTTGATGAACTGCACGCCCTGGGCGCTGTTGGTCATGATGTCGTCCATCTCGTACAGGGTGCTGATGGGCAGGATAATATCGGCGAACAGCGTGTCGTTTTCCAGCCACTGGTGCTGCGCGACGATACATTCTATCTTGGGGCTGCGGTAGGCCTCGGTGAACTTATGCCCTTCGTTCCAGCAGGTGGTCAGGCAGGGGTTATCGGTCCATATCAGACGTATTTCCGTGCCGCCGTCTTCTTTGGGTGCCGGATAGGTGTATTTTTTAAACTGGTCCTCCACCGGCTCCATGTTGGCGCTCGAACCCCAGAAATGAATCGGCGGGTTAAGAACAGCCTCCTTGAAGAGGGTCTTGGGGAAAAACTGTTTCTGGCTGACGCGAGCGCCGTGGCAGGTGGGCAGGAGTATCCGGTCGGTAAAGGCCAGGTCGGTAGCCATGTTCACCCAGGTGTAGCGGTTGCTGGCCGCCGTCACGCTACGGGGCATACCGAGGTAGGTCATGATGCACTGGTGCACGCCGGGCCGGCCGAGCCCCTGCATGGCCAGGAGCACGCCCTCCAGACGAGCCGGTTCATGGGAAAACGGCCCCCGGATATAGCCGCCGCCGAAGTAGTGAGCGATGGAGGTGGCCTTTTTGGCGAACTCCCTGGCCAGGGCCTTAATCGTCCACTCCTTTACGCCGCATTTAGGGGAAGCCCACGCGGGCGTCTTGGGAATCCCGTCTTCTTTACCCAGGACATAGTCTTGAAATTTATCGAAGCCGACGGTGTGGGTAGCGATATAGTCCTTATCATACAGGCCTTCGGTCATCCAGATATAGGTTATCGCCAGCTGTAACGCCGCATCCGTATTGGGCAGCACCGGTATCCATTTATCGGCGTGGACGGCGGCGCCGTAGTTCAGCTCGGGGCAGATATACACCTGTTTGATACCGATTTCCGACCAGAAATAGCTGAGCCGGCTGGCGAACTGTCCCCGGAACCCCCAGGGCGTTGTCTCCGGGTCGCCGCCCCAGACCAGCAGCATTTCGCTGTTCTCGGTAATGTCCTTGACGATATTGGCCGCCGGGAGCATGTGGCCGCACAGGCCGGTCCCCCACATATGCATACCGCCGTAGTACCACCCCTCCCAGCTGTCCGCATTTCTGATTTGTTGTGTCCAGCCGCCCCCCAGCTTTCTCATCAGTAAGCCCGGCTGGCCGTGAGGTCCCTGCACCAGCTTGCATTCGCCGTGTCCGTCCCCCTGGGTGAGTATGGCATACGGGCCATATTCCCGGCGCACCCTCTTTATCTCGCTGGCGATGATATTGGTCGCCTCGTCCCAGGATATTCTCTGATACTTACTCTTGCCCCGGTTCTGCGGATTCCTATCACCGCTGGGGTCCCAATCGACCCGCTTCAGAGGATACTTAATCCGGTTGGGCGAATATATCCGTTTCTTGTAAGCCAGCGAATATGGGCCGGGCAATGATTTCCAGTTTGGTTCCAGAGTTTTACCGTTCTTCTGGAACTTCCAGGGATTCAAGTCCTTCCGGTTATATTTCCAATCATAATGCAGCGGCCTTATCCTGACTATTTTGCCGTCTTTAACATCCACCGCGCCTTCCGCGCCGCCGGTGGTGACGCCGCTGAGGCCGATTGTCCTGAGGACCGTCTTGACTCTGGTATCTACGCCTGGAGATTCTTTCCGGTTCGTCTTTTGGTAACCTGTGGTTGTATTTTTAGCCAATTTAAGTAACCTCCTTGCCTGTTTGTCGTTGACTTTCTGCGTACAGGTAGGATGGCCGCATCAAACCGTCCGCCCCACTTCGTAGCCGTCCCAGATAGCGCCCATGATATTCCGTGCTTCCTGGCAATCGCCTACGGAGTAAATCTGGGAGAAGCGACCGTTCAGCTCTTGAAATAGTCCGTCATCGGGTTTCAAACCCGTCGCCAGCACGATGGTATCGGCCTTAATCGTTTTATTAAAACCCCGGCCGGTAACAATCGTGCCTCCGGCGGTGATTTCCCGGATGCAGGCGCCGGTTATTATTTTCACCTTGTTCAGGGCCAGCAGGTCCAGGAGCATGAAGCGGTTCATCCGCGGTATGGACACGCCGGCGGTCATTAGTTCCGGCAATATCTCGATGATGGTCACCTGCTTTCCCTCTTCGGCCAGCCACAGGGCTGTCTCGCAGCCCACCAGACCCCCGCCGACCACCACCACATTCTGCCCCGCCTTTTTCCAGCCGAGCAGCACGTCGATACAGGTGAATACGTTGGCTTTATCGATGCCCGGAATATCGGGAATAATCGGTTTCGACCCGACGGCGACGATGACCGCATCAGGACTTTCTTTAGACAAGAGCGCCGCCGATGCCTCGGTCTGCAATTTTATGGCCACGCCCAGCTGCTTGAGCTGGTTTTCATACCATTTCAGCAAGGTAGCTAAATCTTTTTTAAAGCCGGGTACCGAAGCCTCGATAAGATGACCGCCAAGTTTTGCCCCTTTTTCATAGAGGACTACTTTGTGGCCCCTGGTTGCGACGACTCTGGCCGTTTCCATGCCAGCGACGCCACCGCCGGCCACCACGACCTTTTTTGGCTTCTCTACCTGGCTTAGCTGATACTGTCTTTCCCGGCCGCAGGCCGGATTAACGGCGCAGCTAAGAGGCCTGCCGCTCATGAATCTCCAGAGGCAACCGTCATGGCACCCGATGCACGGGCGGATGTCTTCGGCTCTACCTTCGGCGGCCTTGACCGGCCAGTAAGGGTCGGCCAGTAGGCCCCGGCCCAGGGCGACCATATCGGCTTTCCTTTCAGTGATTACCTTTTCTGCGAGCTCCGGTACTTCCAGCCTGCCGACAGCGATGACCGGGATTTTAACCGCTTTTTTCGCGAGGGCGGCCATGTCCACCATACAGCCGTGTTCCTGGTAGACCGGCGGATGCGCCCAGTACCAGCTATCGTAGCAGCCGGCGTCCACGTGCAGGGCATCGAAACCGGCTGCCTCGAGCAGTCTGGCCATCTCCAGCCCCTCGGCGACGTCGCGGCCGGCTTCCTGATAGCGTTCGCCCGGGAGCGCCCCGGAGTTGAGGCCCTTGATATAGTGTTTCAACCCGAACCGGTATTGCACCGGAAAGTCGGCCCCCGCCCGCTCCTTGATAATTTTAAGGACTTCGATTGGGAAGGTCAGCCTGCCTTTGAGGTCGCCGCCGTATTTATCCGTCCGCTGGTTCCAGATAGCCGTGGTAAACTGGTCGAAAAGATAACCTTCGTGGCCGTGGAGCTCGATGCCATCTACTCCGGCGGCGGCCAGGATGGCGGCGCCATCACCCAGAGCCTCCACGATTGCTTCTACTTCACCTATCTCCAGGGGACGGCAGGTTATGCTCGGGTCCAGGTAATGAGGGACGGCGGAGGCCGATACCGGCTTTTCACCGAACATCGGCGAGAAACCGACACGGCCAAAGCCGGCCGTTAATTGTACGAATATTTTAGTCCCCAGGGCATGGACGGCCTCAGAAAGCTCTCCGAAAGGTCCCAGCGAGGCCCGGTTGATGCCATGCCTCCAGGTGCCATGGCTCCCTGTTTCACTTGTTACCTGAAAGAGCCCGGTAATTATCAGGCCGGTACCGCCCCGAGCCCTTTCGATGTAATAATCGATGGCACGTGGGCTGGGATTACCGTCGGGGTTGGTCAAACCCACGATGCCCATCGGCGCCATCGCGATACGGTTCTTGATAGTCACTTTGCCTATATTTACTGGTTCAAATAATTTTGGGTATGAGACCATGGCTGGAAACCCCTTTCAATAATGAAAAATATGGCCTAGGTGAACTGATACAGCCCAGATAATTATCTTATCATTTTCTCAATAAATATGATACCTGTTTATTTCCCATGACCGCGCGTCGTTTGAATTATTCACGATTTATTTACGCCACGGGGTTCCGGTGTTTATGCCTTGTTATCGTTCCCGACGGTATCATAGTCCTCGATGGAAAGACGGGAAGCACAACGCGCAGGCAACATGGCCGTTCTCTGGAGCCAAATAAGGCATTATTTTTCTTTGGCGGAGTTCAAGAAGGGATTGGGCCTGAGAGTGGCCTACGTGGTACTTCAGATGGCCGATTTTCTGATGACCCTGTTTGCATTTCAGGCCGGTTTTGAGGAGATGAACCCGGTGATGCGGGGGATACTCGGTTCGCCGGTGCAATTGGTGCTGTTCAAGCTTATCACCCCGCTGGCTATCGCCTGGCTGGTCCCGGCCAAACTATTAATCCCGGCCCTGGTACTGCTGCTGGTGATTATCGGTTTAAACGTTAAAGAACTGCTATTCTTAATGTACCCTTGAGACCGCTGGCCTATACAGATTGTGTCTCAATAGTTCCGCCCGTACCTTTCGGAATCGATATTTTCTATATTTCCCAGTACCTTCAACCGGCGTAGCTTCAATATTAGAAAGACTTCCTGGCCGGTAATCAGGCCCATCTCTTTAGCTAACTCGTTAGGCATCTCGGCTTTGATGTTTATCCCGCCGACTTTAACATTGAGCCTGGCCGTGGTGGTGTTAAAGTCGATGCCGGTGATGACACCCTGATAACGGTTGACCGCCGGTCCGGGCGGCAATACATCGGAAACATAGACGTCCCGGGGAGAAATCGCGATTTTCTCGAGGTTGCCTTCATCGTGGGGGATAACGATGTGCAGGCCGCCGCAATCGACTTCCACCAGACCGGGTACCAGCTGCCGGCAAGCGTCACAATACAGGATATTAAGCGAGCCGATAAAATCGGATACCGCCGCAGTCCCCGGGGCAAAGAATATTTCCCGGGGTTGGCCGACCTGCTCTATCCTGCCGTTATTCATGACGGCGATACGGTCCGCCAGCTCTTCGGCCTCGGTGTGATTGTGGGTAATGTGGATGGTAGTCACGGCCAGTTCCCGGTGAATCCGGCGTAATTCCAGCCGGAGATAGTTAGAGGTCTGTACATCCAGGGCATTTAACGGCTCGTCCATGAGCAGAAGCCCGGGGGAAGTTGCCAGGGCACGGGCCAGGGCTACCCGCTGCTTTTCGCCGCCGCTTAAAGTGAGCGTATCCCGATCGAGCAGGTGTGTGATTCCCAGTAGTTCCGATAGCATCAACAGGCGCTGCCGGGCTTCCGGTTGGTTATGTTTATCCCGCTTCAATCCGAACAGGATGTTTTCCCGCACGTTAAGGAAGGGGAAAAGGACGTAGTCCTGGGGGACATAGCCGATGTTTCGCTCTTCAGGGGCCAGGCGCGTGATGTTGGTGCTATCAATCCAGATTTCGCCTTGCCTGACTTTATGAATTCCGGCCAGGCATTCCATGAAGACGGTCTTGCCGGCGCCGGACGGGCCTAGGATGACAAAGTATTCCCGGTCCCGGATGGTCAGGTTTAATTCCCGGAGAGCAAATTCACCGATGTTTATAGAAAGGTCTTTGATGGCTATCATATACCGTACCTGTGACCGGTAATCGCACGGATTAGCAGCAGGGCTGCCAGGGAAATCACCACCAGGATAAGTATCAGGGCGACCGCCTGCCCTGTATTGGCCGAAGCGAGACTGAGGTAGATGGATATGGGCAGGGTCTCTGTTCTCATAGCGGTAGCCCCCGCCAGCGTTACCGTCGCCCCGAATTCACCGGCCGCCCTGGCCCAGGTAAGTATCCCGGAGGCAATCAGCCCGTTCTTGGCCAGTGGCAGGACTACCCTGAAGAAGGCTTCTGGCTGGCTGCAGCCCAGGGTGCGGGCGACCTGTTCATAGCGCAGGTCGATGCTGTCAAAAGTGGACTTGAGCAGGCGGATGGCCAGGGCGCTGATAATCGTAAACTGGGCCAGCACGATTCCCGGGACGGAAAAAACAAAGCGTAGCACATTATTGTTGATGGACGCTCCCAGGGGGGTATTAAAAAAGACCAGCAAAGCGGCGCCCAGAGCAATAGGGGAGACGACAATCGGCAGGTCGAGCAGGCTGTCCACCAGGCTTTTACCGAAAAAATTGTTCTTGGAGATGGCATAGGCCACCGGTA
>CAZXYV010000054.1:0-9245 GCA_964645025.1 uncultured Dehalococcoidaceae bacterium
CATTCGTCTTTTTCCGCCGGGTAGGCGCGCCAGGATAAATACATGTCTTCCGGGGCTAATGGCATTTCCTGTTTGGCCATCCTCGCTAAAGCTTCCTGCAGCGATGACGGCTCCATCCTGGGCAGGGTGAATAAACGGTAGGAGAACGGCAGGCCGTTGATACTGCAGACGACTCTCTCCCTGGGAAGCTTGCCTGAAGCGAATAATGGTCTCAATTGTTCGCCCACGGCTACGGGTTCCAGAATAACACCGTTTTTCACGGTGCCCGCCAGCGGCAGGATGCCCCAGGCGACGGCGCTGGCATCCCGGAACACCATGTATTTAACGGTGTTCAGACCGATGTTAAGTGTAGTTACCTTCATCATTTAGCACCTTTATTGGCGGCTGAAGGGCGGGCATAAATGCTGATGTCCAGACTGACCGTTACCATCGTGTTGTCTCCGGAAAAA
Organism: uncultured Dehalococcoidaceae bacterium; assembly: GCA_964645025.1. GTDB lineage: Bacteria > Chloroflexota > Dehalococcoidia > Dehalococcoidales > RBG-16-60-22 > Fen-1077. Next base: position 450 of record CAZXYV010000054.1, read on the forward strand.
CTTCCCGTACCAACGGGCCCGGACTGCCGGCTGATGGCTATCTCCGGCACCGAGAGCGTTTGATATTTGCCATGTTGCAGCCTGTAGATAAACTCGTTGGCCTGGGTAAAGCTGCCGGTGATGGCAATGTTGAGCCTCAGGACGGGGTAAGATTGGCCCGTTTTTTCTACTGTCCATCCCTCGGACGAGATAGGCAGGGCTTCCACCTGGCATTCTTTGGCCAGGTTAATAATGTAGTCAATGGCATCGTTGCGGTTGAATTCGGGTGCCAAAGCCGTTTGGGCGGCGGTTAGACCGGCCCTGGCCAGGGCTAATTTGGCTTCGAGGTCAGCCGGCGGTGCCGGCACCTTGGTCATATTCTGAGAGACCTGTTTTATTTCGCCGCTTAAGAGGGCTATCTCCGCGCTCCGGGCGAGGCGGTTTTTCCAGACAACCCCGTTGGCCGCGATAACGATAACCAGCGCCGCGATGATAATCGAGGTTACCGAAAGCAGCCTTTTTAAATTCTTTCCTTTTTCTACCGTCTCCACGCTAATACCTTTTCCTTACGAACCAATATTAGGCTATTCAATATTCCAGGACAGGACCTTAGCGTCACTGCTATTCACGCTGACCGATGCATTCAGGGCCCTATCCCCGGCACTGGAGGTTATCTCATAAAAGTCCGGCTCGGCGGTTTTGATGACGCTGATGTTTACGGCCAGTCCGTTGATGGACTCACCCAGCGCGTAGCTCACGTTATCGCCGACATCATTAAGCGTATCGCCAAGACCACCGTACTTCAGGTTCCAGATGGCGTGCTCGGCGCCGGAATCGGCGGCGTATTGCGCGTATATCTCCTGCGCGTAAGTCCTCGAGCCGATAAGACTGGTGCCGGTGTTATTCAGAAAAGGCGGAATCACCAGAGCGCCGATGGCTATGGCTATCAGGACCAGCGGTAACGCCTGACCTTTTTCACTTTTCATCGTCGGATTTCCTATGGTGTCGGCCTCATATTTATCTGGTATGTCCCACTCTCGCTGATGTCCCAGCGGCTGTCCGGCGCCGCCGTGATATTCATGGTGATGAGACGCCCCTCGACCGAGAAACTGGCGCTGGCAATGCCCTGGGCAATCGTCCGGTCAGAGCTGCCGTAGACACGGTGCAACTCATCACCGTAAAGGATATAGCTTATGGACGAATCATCCGGCAGCGTCAGGGCCAGGCCACTGCCGCCGCTGGCGGATTTCGCCGTCTGCCCATCGAGACTGACCCAGTGGGCGGCGTTCTGGATGGCGTGCTGCGCGTTAACCTGGTCGTCACCGCGTTCCGGCACGGTGACTGTCTGCTGCACCACCATCCCGAGAGCTGTTATCAGGAAGCCGGTAATGGCGATAGCTATCATCATTTCCACCAGGGTATAACCCCGCTCCTTTTTCATCGGTTTACCTTATAGTCCTCGGCAGTCATGATTACGGCGCCGTCACGGATGACGTTCGCCGTGATTTTCTGGATATCGGGACCCCCGCCCGACACCTCCGTTACCACCACCGAGATACCATAGCCATCGGGTGCGCTCACGGCAGGGTAGGTGGTGGCCCCGGGGTCGTAAGATAAATTTTTAACGTACTCCAGCTGGGTGCGCGCCAGTCCCTGGGCGATGGCCTGCTGGTCGTTTTCCCTGACCGCCAGCGCCCCGCCCGACATGGTCAGGACCAAAGTGAGGACGCCGCCTCCCAGTATCGCAATGGCCACGATAGATTCCACCAGGGTGATACCTCTTTCGTCCCGGCTAAAAAGTATCTTGCCCAGCCGTATTAAAACTCTCTTCATCACTACCATCCCGGCCACTTAAGATAATCATTGTAATGTCTGGTATATCGAGTATATCGGGGTAACGATAGCCAGACCGATGAGACTGATAATCAGGCCGACGATAATTATCGAGGCAGGCTCGATCATCGCCAGCAGCCTTTGCACCCTCTGGTCGAGTCGCTTCTCATAGAAATCGGCCATGGTGGCGAAAGACGCTTGCAGCGTGTCCGTCTTTTCACCGATGTGGACCATGTCCACCAGGAGCCTGGGGAAGATGGGATAGGCGGCCATGGGCTGCGATAGTCCTTTCCCCTTGATTAAGTCCTGCCGGATATCGGCCAGGGTATGCTTGATGACCCCGTTATCGATGACCCCGAGCACGCTGTTCAGGCTCTGGGGAAGGGTCAGCCCGGCCTCCAGCAACATGGCGGTATTACGGCAAAAACGGCAGATGTTGCGTAAAACCACGACCTGCCCGATGACCGGCAATTTTAATGATATCCGGCTTATCAGCCTTTTCCCGGCGGAGCTTTTTTGGTACCGGATGAAAAATATCACCAGCCCCGCCAGCCCTGCCGCCGAATAGAAATTAAAATCTGAAAGGAATCCGGATACCGCGATGAGTATTCGCGTCGCCAGCGGCAGGGTGGCGCCCAGAGAGGTAAACAGCTTGGTGAGCGATGGCAGCGCTACGGCAGCGATAACGAAAATGACGACGATAGCCATGGCTACCAGAAAAGCCGGGTAGGCTAAGGTGCGCGTGAGGTTTTTTGAGGTGGCCATTTCCTTTTCCATGTAGCCGGCAACGAGCCTCAGGCCGAGAGGCAGGTTCCCCGTTTGCTCGCTTACTTTCATAACTTCCCGGTAATGCGCCGGGATGAGCTGAGGATAGTGGGACAGGGCCTGCGAAAATGAAGCGCCTCCGGAAAGCTCCCGTCCCAGTTTGTTGATGAAATCTTTTAAAGCCTCTCCGGGGGACTGTTCGGCCAGTAGCCACAGGGCCTGGTTAACCGGCATGCGGGACTCCGTCAGCGTCGCCAGTTGCTGGAAGAGTTCGACGATATCGGTTCTTTTGACGCTTTGAAACCACCGGGAGGTCTGCCCGAGATTAAATGAAGGGCGCGTTTTTTGCAGCGTCAGGATATGATGATACCCGGCCTTGTGCAGATATGCCTCGGCCACGTCCTCGCTGGAGGCATCGATGGTGCCTTCGACAATCTTTTTATCGAATGTATAGGCTTTATACTGGTACATCGTTGTCCCTTCACCGAACCATGTCCGGCCCTAGCCGGTACCGAAGACGCTGTGCATAACTTCATCCAGGGTGGTGATACCTTCCTTGACCTTGGTCAGCCCGTCGCGTTTCATGGTCAGCATCCCTTCGCGGATGGCCATTTCTTTGAGCTCGCTGATGCTGGTATTTTTCACGAGCTGTTTTTTGATGGCGTCGCTGATGACGAGCAGTTCGAAGATGCCGGTCCGGCCGCGGTAACCCGTGTTGGCGCAGAGGTGGCAGCCGGTCCCTTTATAAACGGCCGTGAGCTCCTGCGACATCTCCCGGGCAAAGATTTCCTGCTCCAGGGTTGAGGGGACGAAAGCGACGCGGCAGTTGGTGCAGATACGGCGGACCATCCGCTGGGCCAAGTTAGCGATGAGTATCGAGCCAGCCAGCGACGGCTCGACGCCCAGGTCTATCAGGCGTGGCAGCATACTCACGGAGTCGTTGGCATGGATGGACGAAAAGACCAGATGGCCGGTCAGGGCCGCCTGTACGGCGGTGACGGCGGTATCTTTATCCCGGATTTCGCCCACCAGAATAACATCGGGGTCCTGGCGGAGCATAGCCCGGAGGCCGCTGGCGAAAGTAACCCCGGCCCTGGGCTCCACCTGGCTCTGGCTGATATCTTCGAACTGGTATTCCACCGGGTCCTCGATGGTCATAATATTGTGTTTCTTGTGGTCGAGCTCATTGATGGAGGTGTAGAGCGTAGTTGTCTTGCCTGAGCCGGTAGGGCCGCCCACCATAATCATACCGAAGGGGTATCGTATCAGGGAGAGGTATTTTTTCAGGGTTTCCGGTGAAAAACCGAGCTCCGGCAGGGTAAAAAGCGATAAAGATTTGTCCAGCAGACGCAGGGTAATGCGTTCGCCGTAGATGGTGTTCGTCGTGGCGACCCGGATATCGATATGGCTCTGGCCGATGGTCACGGAGAACTGGCCGTCCTGCGGTTGCCGCGAACGGGCGACGTCCATCTCCGCCAGAATTTTAATACGGGATGCCAGCTCGGCATGGGCGCTGAGGGGCAGGGAATTGACATCGTGTAATATCCCGTCGATACGGTAGCGTATGCGCAGCTTATCCTCCTGGGGTTCCAGGTGGATATCGGAGGCCCGGTCCCGGGAGGCCTGCTCGATGATGAGGTCCAGGCTTTTCGTGATGGGAGTATCGACGGCGAAGGCCGCGTACTGCTCCGCCTCGGTCTGCCCGGCGGGAACGTATTTAGTGACTCTTTCCTGGATTTCTTCACTGGCCCGGTAATAAATATCGATGGCGCGCCGGATATCGGCGGCGTTCGCAAACGCCACCTCGATTTTCATGCCGGTCTGGGTAAATAAATCGCCGATGGCGTTATAGTCGTCCGGGTCGGCCATGACCACGACCAGCGCCTCGCCCATGATGTTCAGGGGAATGAGCGTATGCTGCCTGGCCATCCTCTCCGGGACGAGCTGCAATGCCTCTGGCTGGACGACGTGGGTTTTCAGGTCGATAAGCGGGATTTTCCATTGGATGCTGAGGAATGAAGCCAGCTCCTCCGCCCGGATGATTCCCTGGCTTACCAGAATCTCGGAGAGCTTTTCACCCCGCTCTTGCTGCAGATGGAGGGCGCTTTGCAGTTGCTCGGCCGATATGACGTGCATTTGCACGAGAGATTCGCCGATATTAGCCCCGGGCCGGTGATTGGCAACGATCATTTTCCTTTCTCCAGATACGGTACCCTGGCGATAGGTTTGAGCGGGTCTTTTTTCATAACATTGTGTGATAAAATATGCCGGGCAATCAGCCGGATATTCTGGGCGAACTGGCTGTTCTGGCCGGACTTGATGATGGGCTGGCTCTCCAGGTAGGAAAGCTGGTATACCTTGGCGTCGAAAGAAATCACGCCGGCCAGGTCAATCCCCAGGCTGGCCTCGAAATAGGGTTTGATGCTGCTTAAGGCCGCCCCGGGGAAAGTGCCTTCCGGGTCAATCAGTATCGCGGCGATTTTTGCGGGTGTAATGCCGCTGAAATCGAGCAGCCTGATAAAGTTATTTATCTCGGAAATGTCCTTCAGTTTATAGCCGCTGGCAATGACCACGAGCTCGCAGGTTGCCAGCACCGATTTGGTAAAAGGTGACGGTTTTAAAGGCAGGTCAACCAGGAGATAATCGGTGGTGCCGCTCATGCCCTGCAGCAGCTCGATGCTGTGGCCGGCGTCTTCGCCTTCTTCAGCATCCTCGGTAATATGTAATACTCTTATCCCGGACGGCAGGACTTCACAGACCGGTTCCGGTTTCTCGGCGTTCCCGATTGTCGTCTCCAGGATAGCGAGGCCGGGGCTTTCCGGAAGTAGGTCGGCCTTGTGTTTTTGTCCTTTCGGGCTGGCCGTCACTTCCACCAGGGTTACCTGTTTTTCCATCTCGGTGATGGCCGCCGCTATTTCGGAGAGTATCACGGTCATACCCGGATTTCCGCTCGTGTTAATGAAGGCGATGATGCCCAGTTGGCCGTCCGGCCTGACGAGAAGGAGACGCTCGACACGGCTGATAATCGTGGAAGGCGTGGCCGGCTTGGCCAGGTAATCACTGGCTCCGGCTTTGAACCCGATGGCGATATCTTCCTCCCGGGCTTTTCCGGAGATGATAAGAATGGGTATTTCGGCGGTCTGTGCCCCGGTGCGCAAGCGTTTGCACACCTCGTAGCCATCGATTCCCGGCAACATGACGTCAAGGATAATGAGGTCAGGCGCTTCCTTCTGGGCGGTAATGATACCTTCCAGCCCGTTACAGGTCGTCAGGACCTGGTGCCCGCGCTGTTTGAGGGTATATTCGGTCAGCCTCAGCGCCGTCGGATCGGCCTCTATTATCAGTATCTTTTTTGCCATATTTACTCTCTGGGTCGGTGTTTACCGGGCGCCCGCTGGAGCCGGCGGTAATATATAATTGAACGTACTGCATCTTCTTTTTTTACGCCGTCTGGCCGGATTCGTCCGCCGCAGGCTTCTCTTCATCAGGTTTCAGTTTACCGGACAAATCATCGAGGATACGTGTCAGGGTTTCGCTCTGCTGGACGACGATGGAGAGGAATTCTTTGCGTGTCGCACTGTCGGTAACATCCTCGTCAAGCATCAATCTGGCGAAGCCGGAGATGGAATGCAGGGGAGCGCGCATCTCTCGTAACACGGTGGTTATCAGGTCCGGGTCGAGCTTTTCCGTCTGTCCCGCATTTGGCAAGCTTTCTTCCGTCATGACATTGGCCAGCTTTTCCGGGTTATTGACGGTTTCCTCAAGCTCCTGTCTCGTGGCGGTGATTTCATTGATGGTCATACCGATGATATCCTGCTGGGCGTGTATCATGGCTTCGTTCGCTCTCATAATGGCTGATTCGGCTTCTTCCCTGGCTCTACGGCTGTCTTCCTGGGCCTTGTTAGCGAACTCCAGCATAACCTGTTTGGCTGTTTCGACTTCTTCTGCGGACTTTCGCTTTTCCTCGAGGGCATTGAAGACGGCATCCTCGGAGGCCTTCTTGATAACCTCGGCGTCTTCTTTGGCCCGCCTGGACTCTTCCCGTGCCTTGAAGACGGCTTCACAAGCCGCCTGTTTGGATATCTCGGCCTCTTTTTTGACCTGTTCCATTTTTTCACGGACCTGTTCGTACGCATGCTGCTCGGAGTTAATCACTGCTTCCCGGGCTTTCATTTTCTCCAGCTTGGCCTCTTCGCTCGCCTTCTGGCTTTCCATCCGGGCCTGCTTGACAGCCATCTCGCATTCCCGGCGAGTTATCTCGACTTGCTCATTCGCTTTTTGTGCTTCGACCTGGGCTTCGCTTATTGAAATTAGCGATTGCTGTTTGATGGCTTTGACTTTGTCAACTACTTTAAGGATTTTCTCCTCGAGTGCCGCTATGGCCTCCTGAGCGTTCTTTTTATAAGTTTCAGCTTCCTCACGGGACTTGGCAATTTCCTCTTTGGCCAGCCTGACGGCGGTATTGGCGGCTTCTTTAGCCGCTTTGACTTCCTCTTTGGCTTTCTTGATTTCCTCCGCCGCCTGGCTTAAAGCCTGCTGCCGCGCCTGGCTGGCAATCAGTGCGGCGGCTTTTTTCTCGGTCGCCACTTCGTTTTTGGCCTGCTCTATCCACCCCTTGGCAATATCAATGGCTTCTTCCGCATCTTTACGGGAGACATCGGCTTCTGCCCGGGCCTGGCGGACGGCTTCCTCCGATGTCCTTATAATCATCTCAGCCTCTTCCCGGGCTTTCTTAATTTCTTCCTGGGCTAGGCTGGCCGCCAGTTTAGACGCTACCCTGTCCGATTTGGCTTCTCCGATTATCTTCGCCGCTTTTTTATGGGCCTGGTCATCGGTCACATGTTCGATTACCTGGCGGAGGTTTTTATTCTGGACTGTTGCCAGATTATTGATATCTTTTTTTGGTTCCGAATCTAATTTATTCCCGAAATAGGCTTTGATAATATCGGAGAAGGGACCCTGGGGGCCAGCACTACCGTTTAGTACTTTTTTCGCGAGCTCTCTTTTTACAGACTCCGTGCTGTCATGGGAAGTCCCGGGCCCGGCGTTCTGGCTGGATGTCTGGTTATTTTGAGCGGCACGGCTTTGTATAGCCTCATCAAAGGCTTGCGCCAGGTTTCCTGCCTTCTGTAAAGACTCTTCTCTCTCTTTGAAAGCCTGGTTGATAGCCTGCCTGACGGCCGTTTTAGCCAATGCGGCGTCCTGGCTGGCTTTCAATAGCGAGCCCGGCGGGTTTTTCACCTCCGCATTTTCCTGGCCGTCTTTCAGTTGATTATCAAGCTCTGCCGCAACCGATGAACTGGTTTTGCCATCGATTTTAAGGTTTTTATTTGGTATGGGTAGATTAATGGCCATAGGGCACTCACTTATACTATATTTTCCCTAAAGACCTCTAAGTTCTATTCATAGCCAGTAGTTACCCGCACGACAAAACCGGTGGCGTTGCAGGAATACGTACCTTTGGTCTCAGTGAAGCGCAGGTAGCCGGGATAAAGCGGCGTAGCGCAGTCGGTGGGGAAATTGGCCATGGCGCGCGTAGCCGCGGTTACGTTAACCGAGGTGACGTTTGTCTTGGCCATCATCGCGTCCATGGCCGTCTGCATGACGGACAGTTCCGCGGCAGCGGCCTGGTCATGGCCGTAGGCCACGAATCCGGCGACGTTGGGGATCATGATGGCCGCCAGGACAGCCAGCAGGGTAAACACGATGAGTAGCTCGACCAGGGTAAACCCTTTCTCTCCTCTGCGGTGCCTCTTGACGATTCCTTTCATTAGTTTGCCTCCTTTACCTGTTAAGGTATTTGTTGTTCACATGATGCCGGAACCATCTTCCGACATCTACTTATTTTCCCTAAAGACCTCTAAGTTCTATTCATAGCCAGTAGTTACCCGCACGACAAAACCGGTGGCGTTGCAGGAATACGTACCTTTGGTCTCAGTGAAGCGCAGGTAGCCGGGATAAAGCGGCGTAGCGCAGTCGGTGGGGAAATTGGCCATGGCGCGCGTAGCCGCGGTTACGTTAACCGAGGTGACGTTTGTCTTGGCCATCATCGCGTCCATGGCCGTCTGCATGACGGACAGTTCCGCGGCAGCGGCCTGGTCATGGCCGTAGGCCACGAATCCGGCGACGTTGGGGATCATGATGGCCGCCAGGACAGCCAGCAGGGTAAACACGATGAGTAGCTCGACCAGGGTAAACCCTTTCTCCCCTCTGCGGTGC
>CAZXYV010000055.1:0-7594 GCA_964645025.1 uncultured Dehalococcoidaceae bacterium
CCCACCACCAACCACTACGGCGCCACGGCCGATGGCCTGGTGCTGGCCTACCGCGCCGGCGCCGAGCTGATTTTCATCGATACCATGCAGTACCATCCCACCGGCGCTGTCTACCCGCTGCAGATTCTCGGCCAGCTGGTCACCGAGAAAGTCAGGACGCTGGGGGCACAGCTCGTCAATAGCAAGGGCGAACAATTTGTGATGCCTCTCGAACCGCGGGACGTCGTGACCTCGGCCATTATCCGCGAGTGCCAGGAGCGCCAGATGGGCCTGCGCACTCCCCACGGCGAGTTAGGTGTCTGGCTGGACTCGCCGATGATTGATATTATCCGCGGCGAAGGGACGATAGCCCGGGAGCTGCCTGCCATGGTACGCCAGTACCGCCGCTTCAACATCGATATTACGCGGGAGCCGATTCTGGTTTACCCTACCCTGCACTATCAGAACGGCGGTATTAAAATTGATACCGAAGGAGCTACCAATGTGCCCGGCTTGTTCGCGGCCGGGGAATGCACCGGCGGCGTGCACGGGCGGAACCGCCTCATCGGTAACTCGACTTTAGAGCTTTTCGTCTTCGGGAGGCGGGCTGGCCGGGCCGCGGCACGCTATGCTAAAGAGGTCAAGAGAGGCAGCCCGACGCTGGAGCACGTACGCCGCTGGCAGAAAGCGCTCAAGCGCGCCGGCCTGGCTGGGGAACGCCCGCTTTCACCCAGGATTCTACCGAACTACGCCCGGAGCACACGCGGGCATACGAAGCTGGAAATATAAAATAGTGTAAAGCATGTCATCACGACGAAAGTCGGGATCCAGCCGCCTTTTCCCCACCACTGGATTCCAGCTTTCGCTGGAATGACAATAAATAATATAAACAATCTCATAACCCTTGGAGTAAACGCCATGCCGATGCCCGAGCAACGGGATATCAGAGAAATTGAAGTCATCCTTAATGAGGTCCTGAATACCAGGTGCCCGCCGGTGGGCAGGTGCCGCCTGCTCTCCAGCGGCTTCGGCACGGCGCACGCCCTGAACATTACCGAAAATATTAGCGGCCACAAGGAGTGCCTTGGCTGCGGCAACTGCGTCGATATCTGCCCCTTTTTATCCCGCGAGCCCACCCGCCGCGAAAAAACGGAGCAGCGCACCTCCATGGCGCTGGAAAGCATCGTCGGGGAGGACTGTGACCTTTGCGATGCCTGCATACTCGTCTGCCCACAGGTGGATACGACCATCAAGAGCTACGTCGTCAATCACCGCATGGTAGAGGTGATGTCCAGCATCGAGCGGAGAATCGGCGATGAGGACGAACCCGATTTGGATTTGTTCCTGGAGGAAGCCCTGGATTCTTAGTAGAGGATAAATCATCTCCCTTTATAAAAGGGAGATTGAGAGGGATTTTGTGTTACCTTATAATGCGAAATTGACTGAACGGTCACGGCAATTACGAAAAAATATGACCGATGCCGAAATGATTCTTTGGTCGAAAATAAAGATGAAGCAATTGAATGGTTATCAGTTTTTAAGACAGAAACCTATTGGCGGATACATTATAGATTTCTTTTGTATGAAAGCAAAACTTGTCATTGAAATTGATGGAGGTCAACACTTTCTAGAAGACATCGTAGATTATGATAAACACCGAGATAAATATCTGAAGAGCCTTGGACTAACGGTGTTAAGATTTACTAATAATGACATTCAGGAGAATATCGAGGGAGTCATGGATATTATCCTTGAGAATTTGAGAACAAAATCCCCCTTGATCCCCCTTTATAAAAGGGGGAAATAGGATCAGATGGATTTTGAGCTATCGGAAGAACTGAAGATGATACAAAGTCTGGCACGGGACTTTGTCGACGAGCAGCTTAAGCCGCTGGAAAGGGATATCCTGGGGCGGGCCGCCGACCTGTCCGACGCCCGCACCTATCTCCCCGCTGAAAAAGAGGCCGGTCTCATCCAGAAGGTCAGGGACATGGGGCTCTGGGGCATTGGCGTGCCGGAGGAGCTGGGAGGCGCCGGACTGAGCACCCTGGGTGTCTGCCTGGTCGAGGAAGAGCTTGGCCGGACGGTGGTCCCGTTCCGTTGCGGCGATGTCAACCCCATTCTTTTTGATGGCACTGCTGCGCAGAAAGAAAGATATTTGCTGCCCACGTTAAATAATCAGAAACGCCCGTACCTGGCGCTACTGGAGTCGGATAAAGGCACTGACCTCACTTCCATGCAGATGACGGCGGAAAAAACTAACGGGCATTACCTCCTTAACGGTATAAAACTAACGCTCTCCCGGGCGGGTGAAGACTATTTTGCCATGGCCTTCGCTTCTACAAGAAATGGCATTACCTGTTTCCTGGTGGACAAAGACACACCCGGATTTACGGTTGTCGGCGGCGGTGAGAATACGGGCTGGCTTTCCCGGGTAAGAGAGCCGATGTCGCTCTTTTTTAAAAATTGTCGGGTGCTGGTGGAAAATGTCCTGGGTGAAGAGGGTAAGGCCTTTCACCTCGGCAAAAAATGGCTCCCGCAAAGACGTATCGTCCGGGGGGCGCGTTGCGTGGGCACTGCCCGCCGATTGCTCGACGAGGCCGCCGCTCAGGCCGGGTCTATCGAGACATTCGGTAGTTCTATTTTAAAACGCACTAATATCCAGGCGGCCCTGGCGGATATGGCCATGCACATCCACGCCGCCAGGCTCATGGTGTATGAGGCCGCCAGCAGCGCAGATAGTGGCCGGCTGGTACGGCGGGCATCGGCCATGGTGAAGCTATATACTACCCAGATGGTCCATGTCGTCGCCGATAGGGTAGCCCATATCTTTAACGGGCCGCCTTATCTGGAGGGTTTACCTGTGGAAAGGCTCTGCCGCCGCGCGCTGGAGGCCAGCGCCGTGGAACTGGCCCTGGAGGGGCAGCGAAATATCATCGCGTCAGATATTATCAAAGGTGTGAGTAGATAGGACAGGCTGAATATGAAACCGTTTGATTATATCATCGTGGGGAGCGGTATCGGCGGACTGTACACCGCCCTGCTCGCCAGGGAAAATGGCAGTGTGCTCGTTATCACCAAGGGCAGCATCGACGACTGCAATACCCGGTACGCCCAGGGGGGCATCGCGGCGGCTATCGGCAAAGACGATTCCCCGCAGCTACACCTGGAAGATACCCTGAATGCCGGATGCGGACTGTCCGATGAAGAAGCGGTGGGTATCCTGGCCAATGAAGCGCCGGCCCGCATCGCCGACCTCGTCAATTTCCGCGTGCCGTTCGACACCCTTGACGGCGAAATCGCCCTGACGCTGGAAGCGGCGCATAGCGTTTCCCGCGTCCTTCATGCCGGCGGTGACGCTACCGGCGAATATATCGAAGGAACGTTAAGTAAAGAGGTGCGCTCGCCAGGGTTAAAGATTACTGTTCTGGAAAATTTCCTGGCGACAGATATCCTGGTGGAAAAGGGGAAGGTTGGCGGCATCAGGGCGCTCGATTGCCGTACGGGTATGACTGAGGAGTTCGAGTGCCGTTACCTCGTCCTGGCCACCGGCGGCGCCGGACAGCTTTTCAAATACAACACCAACTCTAATGTGGCTACCGGCGACGGTATCGCCCTGGCTTTTAACGCCGGCGCCGAGATCACCGATATGGAGTTCTTCCAGTTCCATCCCACCGCCCTGCGCATGCCCGGCGTGCCGCCGTTCCTTATCTCGGAGGCGGTACGCGGGGAGGGGGGCATGCTACGCAATTCCCGGGGCTACCGTTTCATGCCGGACTATCATGAGAAAGGCGACCTGGCGCCCCGGGACATCGTCGCCCGCAGCATCCTCAACGAGATGAAGAAGTCCGGTTCGGACCGGGTCTATCTCGACGTTACCCACCTGCCGCCCCAGCTGATTACCACGCGTTTTCCGCATATCTATCGTTTCTGCCTCGACCGGGGACTGGATATTACCCAGGACCAGATACCGGTAGCGCCGGCCGCCCACTACATGATTGGTGGCGTCAGGACCAATAGCTGGGGAGAGACGAATATCGCCGGATTGTTCGCAACCGGGGAAGTCGCCTGCACCGGCGTCCACGGCGCCAACCGCCTGGCTTCTAACTCGCTCCTGGAAGCTATCGTGTTCAGCAAGCGGATAGTCGAAAGGACGAAAAGCAAATCTAAAGAAAAGGTCGTTCCTGCCGTTAAAGTCAAAGACATGTACGCGTCGCTGGGCCAGCGGCCGGTCCCCAAAGGCGTGCCCGTCCCCGGCCTGGCCGTTTTACAGCAGTTGCACTGGGACAAGGCGGGCATCATCCGCGATAAAGAGGGACTGAACCAGGCGGCCGGTGTCCTGGCGGCCTGGCAGAGTTCCCTGCCACAACCGACCGACCAGCCTTCCTACGAGCTGAGTAATCTGGTTTTAACCGGCCGGCTCCTGGCGGAAGCGGCTTTTATCAGGGAAGAGAGCCGCGGTGCCCATTTCAGGTCGGATTTCCCCCGGACCTCCCCGAAGTGGCAGTGCCACATCGTGTGGAGTAAGTAGCAAGTATCAATGGCCAAGTAACAAATCCCTTCATCTTATATTGCTAATTGTCACTTGCTACTTGTCACTCATAGATGCGGATGTTGACATCTTATTATGGGCGGTATATAATCGCACTATCCGTTTTGTGAAAGGGATTTAATTGGCTAATATGAACTCTAAGATGGAACTGAGACTGAGTTTTATTGAAGGGACTACTACGCCCTGGAGGGCTCGTGGTGTCTCCAGTGCGGAGTTTATCTTTAATTAGTCGTTAGCCAGGAGATACACAGGGAGCCCAGGAGAAATGCCTGGGCTTTTTTATTTTATAAATTAAATAAATGGAGGGAAGTAATGCAAATTGACATTTATTATTGCGTGCCGTGAAATTTCGAAAATTAAAATTGTAGCCGTCAGATGAAGTTTTTCACCGGTTATTAACAATATTGACGTATCATATTTGATAATTAGGGGGCTTTTGCATTATAAATATAGAGGCAGTCCGGAAAATACTTTAATAGAAGGATAAGGTCTTGGCTAAGAAAAAGAAAGAAGAAAAACCCAAAGAGTATACCCATCGTCAGCTTTCGCACTTCAAGAAGCAAAAGCGGCGTCAGCGTATCATCGTAATTACGGGGATTACGGTTATCGCCGCTATTATCATCATACCCATTATAGGCTGGTTCGTTACCGGATACCTCCCGCTGCAACAGACCATGTTGAGGGTAAACGGCGTGAAATTTAATGTCGCCTACTATCTTGATTTTATCAAAATCGGCCGGTTGAACGACAAGCAATCAGATGTCGGTACGCTGGCTAATAATGCCATAAATTTGATGATGCAGGGTGAGATGATGAAGCAGGGAGCCAAGAAGCTGGTTGTAACTGTGAGCGATGCAGAGATAAAAAATTATTTAAAAGATAAGAACTTACCGGAGAGCAAAGGTATCCTGGGTTATTTCGGATACCAGTTGCTGGCCATAAAACTGCGGAGCAACTACTTCGGGTCGAAGGTGCCGACGGAGGATAAACAGGTACACGCCTTGATAATGTTGCTGGAAAGTGACCAACTAGCCCAGGAAATCAGGAACAGGGTGGCCAACGGCGGTAACTTTACCGCGCTGGCCGAGCAGTACGCGCTCGAATATTATAATCAAGGCGATTACGGCTACCATCCCCGGGATATCCTGAAACCGCAGCTGGGCTCAGATATACCCCTGGACTATGCCTTCAGCGCGGAGGTGGGGGTGTTAAGCCAGCCTCTGTACGATGCCGAAAAACAAAAGCAGGTTAGCTTCTGGCTCATTAAAGTCGTGGCCAGACCGGAACCAGGCAAGGTCAATGTACAGGCCATGCTCTTGAGCGATAATGTCACGGCTATGGATGTCAAAGCCAGGCTGGAGGCCGGCACGGATAATCTTGCGGACCTGGCGGATAAATATACCCAGTATAGTCTCTCCAAAGACACACATGGGGACCTCGGCGTGATAAATGAATCCGATAATACTACTTTTACGGACGTCTTTAATAACTATGTGTTCAACCCGGACACCGTAACCGGGAAATGGAGCGAGCCAATCCGTGAGACGGAACTGTGGACGCCGGGAGCCTCCTGGCTGGTTAAAGTAATCGAAAAAGATGATAATAGAACGGTCACCGATGAGGACAAGAATACCCTTATTTCACAGCTCTTCAGCGATTGGTTTTCCCAGCTTTCGGATGACCCTGACCTCAAGATAGAAAGTGACCTTTTAACCGACAAGATACAGCAATGGGTGATAGACCGGGCAAATAAGGAATTCCCCGCAACACAGGGGCAGTCACAATGAAGAAAAAAAGCATCGGAATCGGGCTGATGGGGCTGGGGGTGATATCCGGGCAGGTGGCCCGGGTACTGACCGAAAAGTCGGCGGAGCTGGCCGAAAAGGTCGGCTGTCCGCTGGTCCTGCGCAAGGTCAAGGTCCTGGCGCCGGACCTGGCGCGTCCTCAGGCGAAAGAGATGCCGGCTGGGCTTTTCACCACCGATGATGATAAGTTCTTCGGCGAACCGGGTATAGACATCATCATCGAAGCTATCGGGGGCGAGCACCCGGCGCTGGAATATATCCAGAGGGCCCTTTCCGGCGGCAAGCATGTCGTCACCTCCAATAAGGAGGTTATCGCCAAGCACGGCGTAGAGCTGTTGACCCTGGCGCGGCAGCACGGCGTTGGCCTGCAGTACGAGGCCAGCGTCGGCGGCGGCATCCCGCTGATTGCCCCTTTCAAACATGACCTGGTGGCTAACGATATCAGCGGCATCTTCGCCATCATCAACGGCACCACCAACTATATTTTGAGCCGGATGGCCCGGGAAGGCATCGACTTTGCTACCGTCTTGAAACAGGCGCAGGACCTCGGCTACGCCGAGCACAACCCGGAAAACGACATCGAAGGGATAGACGCCCGCTACAAACTGGCGATTCTTACCTCGCTGGCCTTCCGCATGAAGGTGCGCCCGGAAGATATTTACTGTGAAGGCATATCCCGGCTCACCGGCCATGATTTCCGCTACGCGCGGGAGCTGGGCTTCGCCATCAAGCTGCTGGCAATAGCCAAGCAAAGCGACAACTCTATCGAAGCCAGGGTGCACCCGGTGCTCCTGCCGGTGGACTCTTTCCTGGCCAAGGTGGACGGCGTCTATAATGCCATCCAGGTGGAAGGCGACCTGGTCGGCAAGGTGCTCTTCATGGGCGAAGGCGCCGGCGCCAGGCCTACCAGCAGCGCCGTTATCGCCGATGTCATCTCCTCGGCGCGGAAAATCGTCCTGGGTGTTGGCAGCATCTCGGTATGGAAAGCCGACTCAGGCAAGAGCATCAAGCCCATTACGGAAATCGAGACGCAGTATTACATCAGGTTAAATGCGGCGGACCGGCCCGGCGTCCTGGCGAAAATCGCCACGGTGTTCGGCAATAACGATATCAGCATTGCCTCGGCGATACAGCCGGAATCTGATGAAAAAACGCAGACAGCGGAAATCGTGATTATGACGCACCCGGCGCGTGAGAGCCACATGCAGAAAGCGCTCCGCGAGCTGGGGCAGCTCGAGGTGGTCAGGGAGGTCAGCAA